>CAZOJH010000035.1:0-6287 GCA_964580125.1 uncultured Candidatus Saccharibacteria bacterium
CCACTGACTCTACGCCTTCAACTTTCTTTTCCACATAAAAAATATTTTTATGAATGGGCTTTTGAAATTGATTATAAAACTTGATGAGGGAATAAAGACCGCCTTCAAAATAAAAAGTCTGTGATGGGGCTTCTATCTTTAACTCGCGGAAATAAAACGCATCGGACTCATCAAACTTTTCGGTGGCCGTACGAGCGTCAATCACTGAGATTCGAAGGCTCTTCACTAGGTAGGCTTGCTGGCGCATATGAGAAAATACTTTATTCCAATCAAACACCACCCCTTCCTTAAAGATCTCCTCATCTGGCTGAAAAAGGACAATGGTACCGTGTTGCTTGGTATTACCAATTTTCTTAACGGCGGCTTTTCGCTTACCACAAGAATATTCCTGCATATAAACTCCACCGTCTTTATGAACGGTTACTTTCATGTAAATAGACAGCGCGTTTACCACTGAAGCACCCACCCCGTGGAGACCACCAGAAACTTTATAACCTTCACCGCCAAATTTACCGCCGGCATGGAGTACAGTCATAATGGTTTCCAAAGCAGAGACTTTGGTTTGCTTGTGCATATCTACTGGTATACCTCGGCCGTTATCAGTGATTCGAACTTGGTTCTGTGGAAGAAGAACAACCTCAATGTCATTAGCAAAACCACCCATGGCCTCGTCCCTAGAGTTATCAAAAATTTCCGTGATTAAATGATGCAGACCGTCAGGACCGGTGGTACCAATATACATTCCCGGACGTCGACGTACTGGCTCAAGACCTTCTAGAACAGTAATTTGCTCCGCTCCGTAGTGAGCTTCCTTTTCTTTTTTTACCTCTTTTTCTGCTTTATCTTTAGCCATATATTTTGATTAAAACACAAATTAAAAAGTGTTTAATCACTTTTACCATCTAATTATAGCAAATATTCTTAATAAACACAAAGAGAAAATCAAACAAAATCCACAAAAAAGTCTTATTTTTGAGTGTCTATTTGGTCAACATTTGCATCAGTCTTTTTTTTCATAGACATAGCGGTAAAGGCAAACAGCCCTATCACCACAAGTGAAGCTAGTCCAATCCCCACCCAAGGCAACCAGCTATACTTTTCTGTAATTCGGCTTTCCACTCCATCACAGACATCTCCGATCCTGTCCCCATCTGTATCCTGCTGATTATAATTTGGTAAATTCGGACAGTTGTCTACAATATTTATTATTCCATCTTTATCAAAATCATCACAAGAGTCACCTCGGCCGTTATTATTTATATCCACCTGATCAGGATTGGAAGCTTTTACGCAGTTATCTGACACGTCGGGGATGCCATCATGGTCAGAGTCCGCAATCTGATAATTTGGATTTGCAACTGACGGCTGAGCTATCAGCTTGATAACACCAGTATTGTCAGACAAATTTCCCATTTCACCTGTTATCACCGGCACCCGACGATCAGGGTTGAAATAGATGCGGTATTCCTGATTTGGTTGGGCCAAAAATCTTAGTTTACTAGAAGAGGTTTCAGTGCCATAACCGCCAAAACGTAACTCGGTGATTCTTAATGGCTGACTGTAAGTGAGATTAATGACAAATTTATTAGCAGTAACGATCGGAAAATGAATAGACTGGGACACCACTTTGCTGGTAGCTAAAACAGTTTTCAAAGTCTGACCAGAACCAGCGGAAATACTGATAGTGTTTGGCAACGCTACATAATTATCCAAAAGTAAGGACAATGAATTAGTAGAAATCGGCTTAGCGCTTTGAACAGTTACCTGAGCTGAGCCGGCTAGATCATCAACTATCGGTAGTTCGACAAAAGTGTTTTCATTGTTATCAAGGATCCAGCCTGAGTTAGAAATCTGATTACCCTTACCTAGATCAGAGATTGAGGCAGTGAGTGTTGGTGTATCTTTGTCTTGTAAAAATAGTGAAGGCAAGAAACTACTCGCGTTTCCGTTCGTCTGACCAGCCATGTCAAAGACTAGAAAATCATACCGAGTAAGATTTGTTTCAGTAAAAGGCATCTCCACTACGGTAGGGACTAGAATCTTGGGAATCACCACTTCCTTATAGTTCTGATAAGCCCGGGTGGTTGATGTAATGAAAGGAATAGCCGGCGGAGTAGCAAAAGTAAATAGGGGTAATCCTAGGACAATAACGGCTAATGATAATCTGATTTTATTCTTCATAATTTTAATTATTTGGCTTACTGATAAATCCTGATTTGATTTGTCTACTGAAGAAAGCAGTGCTCATAAGCAGGACGCCAATCAACACAAAGACAAATATCTTTGCCCCCATCTCCCTTTGCCAGACATCAATAAATAATAATCGCAAGATAACAAAAGCGATAAGCGCTCCACCATAGTTTCTAAGAACTTTACTACCGGTTGATATACCGTAGAAATATTTTGTCAGAGCGATAATGATAAGGATGATTAAGGATAAAGCCGTAGCAATAACCTTTTCTGTAATAGCCACATGAAGCACAGACCAAAGCAGAATATAAGCATAGACAGACCCAGCAATTAAAAGAAAATTGTCCGTGTAAAAATCATACACTACATCCGTTTCCTTGATTTTTTTGAATAAAATACCTAAAGATAACAGAGCGACAATAACTAACAAAATTACAAAGAAATGTTCTGAGACGACCATCTGGCCACTATAATATCTTTCTAGATTACTCAAGGATAACAGTGTTGGACCGATGACCAGTAGTGACCCGATGGTGGAAGCCTTAACATCTTTCGTGGCAAAATAAATCAAAACCGGGACAAGGAAACTCTCTATCGTATAAGCAATCGTCAAAACTGCTCCATCAAGCTCTATAGCGGTGGCTACTACGAGCATAGCTAAGGCCACGCCAGCATAGACAAAGAAAACGCTTTTGATCTTAGTGACGCTAAACGAAATGAATGCTCCAACGGCAAACACAACCATCCATAAAGCAATGATTGAGCTCTGCCACTCAGCCGAGACAAAGGACATGATCCAGCCCAAAAGGAAAGCGCCGTTAAGAATGGCCGTCCACAGAAAAGCCTTTATATCTGTCTCTTTTGAATTAATAATATTGATGATACTGGCGAGGAAAAATACAGCGGCAAAACCGTAGGCAAACCAGATTAAAATATTATTATTTATGTAATGATTGTGGTCAGAAACAAACGGCAGACTATAGAGTGAAACGCCAACCAAACTTGAAAAAATCAAAGCTCCCCAGTTACTCTTTATTGCCACAATCCAGATAGCGCCAAGACAAACAACAAACAGATAGGAGAAGAGACCGACTTCGTCTTTAGCGCCAGCGGTCAAAAGTGGTGCCACAAAGGCCAAGACTAAACCAGATAAGGAAACGGCAAAGGAATTATATTTGACACTGATCAAAGAAATGTAAGCGGTGGAAAGAAACATAATTGCTAGAGCGGAGAAAGGGGTAAAAAAACCGTAGAGCTCGCGGGCCGCAAACACAGTTAAAAGAATAGTGGCGGAACCGACGACCAGGAAAATCCCCCCTTGATTTATATATTTTCTAATTCTCCAGGTACCCAAGCCAAGGATTATCGCTCCGGCGATGATTCCGAGAGTAATCCGGCCAGATGGACCAATCCAATTATTCATAAAAGCATAAGTAGTAAACCAACCGAGACCAATCAAGAGTAAAAGACCACCAAGCTTTAGTAACCAATCCTCTTTTACCCAAGAGACAAATTTATCACCCGCGTCAGGAGCGTAAATAACTTCCTGAGGAGGAACAGCCATAACCGGGCCAGTGGAAATACTTGGAGCATTTTGAACAGGAACACCAGTACCCATTTGGGTAGCTGAAGCCGGCGTTGACCCAGCTTTTTCCTTTTCTAATAGAGATTTATTTTCTAAAATATATAGCCTTCTATTGAGGCTACTAATTCTAGCAAAAACGACGATGAATAAAATTACTAATAAAACGAGAGATGGAAACGAACCAAATAAATAATACATGGTGTTATTATACTATCACTCCGATATTTAGACAATATAGATTATCTGATAACGGCCTGTAGCTCTGTCTTGGTTTTAGCGATAATTTGATCTTGGATTTTGTTCACCTCTTCCCCAGTCAAAGTCCGTTCATGGGAACGATAAGTGATTCTGAAGGTGTAGGACTTTTTGTCCACGCCAAACTTCTTCGCATCCTCATACTCATCAATTAGTTTTACCTCTTCAATTAGGTTCTCTGCAAAGTCTCGTACAATTTCAAAATAGTTATTGAGATTGATCTTTTTATCAATAATGAAGGAAATGTCTCTAGTCATCTCTGGATATTTACTTACTTCCTTA
Source organism: uncultured Candidatus Saccharibacteria bacterium (assembly GCA_964580125.1). Classification (GTDB taxonomy): domain Bacteria; phylum Patescibacteriota; class Minisyncoccia; order Phycocordibacterales; family GWA1-40-21; genus CAIJXO01. The sequence goes on from CAZOJH010000035.1 coordinate 4,313, forward strand.
TACTTACTATTGATATCTTTAAACTGCGAGGTAATACGCGGATCATCTGACCAAAATACTCGGATATCGGGAATTCCCATCTTTACCATAGCTAGTCTCTCAATTCCAATACCGAAAGCCCAACCATTGTAAACTTCTGGATCAATACCTAGATTTTTCAAAACCTGAGTATGGACAAGACCAGAACCTAAAATCTCCATCCAATCATCTCCGAATTTAATCTCAATTTGCACTGAAGGGTCAGTAAAAGGAAAAGAATCAACCAAAAAGCGATACTCTACCTCATCACCGAAGATGCTTTTTGTCATCTCTACCTCTACTTCCTTTAAATCATCTAAAGTAATAACTTTTTTACCTTTTTTACAAAGAAGCAATCCATCCACCTGGTGAAAAGCAGGAAAATGCTTACGATCAATCTCATCCTTCCTATAAACTAGCCCTGGTGCGAGAGCCATGACCTGTCCATCCTTTTCCAATTTAGCTAAAACTTCCTTATTCTTCAAATAGTAAGGCCACATGACGGTCATCTGAGTTCGCAAATGATTACTCTCGTCAATAAAAAATGTATCTGTCTCCCGACGAGTAGGATGATCCTTGGGAGAATTTAAGGTATCAAACTCATCGGCCACAGTAACTATCTTTGGTATACGAACAATATCAAAGTCAGCAAATCTCGGCAGACTAATTATTCTATCTACTAAAATCTTAACCGGAGAATTTTCTCTCCTGGTCAAATCTGGTAACGCTAAAAACTTCTTAATCCGCTCGGCCTTGATATCCGTCCGCTTTTCCAGACTGGCAATCAACTCCGCTTCATCAGGATTTTTTATGGTAATTTCTCGAGACATATATTTATACTTTTTATTATTAGCTTTTACCTTTTAATCCTAGCATAATAATTAATCCAAACACAACCTCACCCTACCACCAAAAAAATTAAAACGTATTTCAAATCTCACCATGGTGAGATTATAATTATCTATATAGAGGATTAATAATATAAACAGAAAACCCCACCGATGCAGGACCGAGTAGGGTCTCTGCGCCAGTGAGGCTTTGAGAAGTTTTGACGGTTAACTTTCAACCGGCTGACTTACAGCTTGTTCGCGTAGTACACTTCCATGTCGACGATGTCGGACGCTCTCACGCTTCCATGACGGAAGATGAACGTCCGATCCTTGCCCCCGACGTTGCTCACCAAGGAGACAATGTCGTGCTTCTGGTTGACCGGGACCACTTTGACCACCTCGTAGGTGGCGCCGACCCGAAGGGCCAGACGGAGGTTCAGGTCGTCCACGAACCGGACGATGCAGCCGACGGACAGAACGCACACGATCAGAGTGAAGACAGCCGCCTGCTGTCTCTCCTTCCTCGCACCCGTCCGCCATTCCCCCTTCCACCCGACGACCAGGCAACCGACGGCTCCGACCGCGCTCGCGAGGAACACTACGTCCATGATCAGACCGACGACTTCACGTGCGAACATGATGGTACCCTTTCGACGGACTACACCACTTTGGATTCGGATTTTTTCTGGCTTAGGCCAGGTCCTCTTCCATCTATTGAGTATGATAGCATACTATATGTAAAAAGTCAAGCTAGTAGTTTTGTAGACGATTTATCTTTAGGTGGACACGGATTTTCTCGTGCGCCTTAGCCTCGATTTGGTGAATACGCTCACGAGTGACACCAAACTCCTTACCAACCTCTTCCAAGGTATGAGTGATACCATCCGTTAGACCATGACGCATTTCTAGTATCTTCCTTTCTTTCAGGGATAGGTCACTCAAGATTTCCTTCACTTGATCACTTAGAATTCGGCGAGAAGACTCCTGATCTGGAGACAGTATCTTATCGTCTGCTACAAAGTCACCCAAAGTACTCTTGCCGTCATCACCATCATCCCCCACTGGTGTCTCCAAGGAGACGGTGTCCTGATCAATTTTTTCAATATTATAAACTTTTTCAATTTCAA
>CAZOJH010000036.1:0-6052 GCA_964580125.1 uncultured Candidatus Saccharibacteria bacterium
GCCAGCTTGCTTTAACACATTTTCCAAAAAAGCAGGATATTCAACCTTCGAAAACGGATCGGCCATAACTACGGGGACACTAAAGCTTGATTCGGCTTTTTCTTTTAAGCCTTTAAGTAGTACTCCTCCACCGGTCAAAAAAATCTTACTGATATTTCGCTCGGTCTTTTTTTGATAGCTCAAAATGACCCGGCTGATCTCAGAGAAAATATAATCTAGGGTTAGAGAGGTGATCTCATTAATATCAATTTGTTCACCCTCTTTTTTAACTAGCCCTCTTTCCCTTTTAATCTTCTCAGCCTCCACCACACTGATACCAAAAGATTTAGAAATAGCTAAGGTAATATCCTGCGACCCACGACTAATCATATGAGAAATACGTAAAATACCTCTTTCAATAATATAAATCTTGGTCGAGCCGGCTCCAAAATCTATAATCATCTGCGGAGCAGTTCCTGGCTCTAAAATAGAGCGCATAGAGCCAAAGATCTCTATCTCCGAAAAGGTAGTCTCCAGTTTGGCCAGACGGGTTATTTCTTTGTTTCTGACCATGGCGTCATTGTGGATAACCACCAAGAGAACATCAATTGTTTTCTCTTCTGGTTTCTCTTCACTGTTTTGGTATTCGGAAGCAATGTTATCGTTCTTGGGAATAACCAAATAGTCCAGGCTAACTTCTGAGATTGGGACAGGGATATACTTTCTAGCTTCCAAGGGAATCATCTGAGCCAACTGCTTTTCATCCACCTTGGGCAATTTGATAAAGGATACCAAGCTGGAGCCCATCTGAATAGATAAACCGCTCTTATTGGTAGTGGTATTTGACTCGCGTAAAATATCAATCACGGCCTGAGCAATCTGCTCCGTGGTTAAGTTTGTGGAACGGCCGATCTCTAGCCCGACATATGGTCCGAGCGACAGCTCACCATAAGTCTCGAGTATGGCTCTCCCCTTTTTTTTCTTAAGCTGAACCAGCTTGATGGAGGATGGCCCAATATCAATACCGAGAACACTTTTATTCTGACTGCTAGAAAAAGCATTTTTAATATAATCAAGTATGTTTATCATGTTTTATAGTATATACGTGTTATATTATATCATAATTAAAATGAATAACACACCAATTATACATCTCAATAGATTAGTAAACAAAATAATTGGAAAAATCACTGATATCCTTATGCCAAAAGGGAAAAGGGTCAAATGGTTAGAAGCTCTTGGGCCGGATGGCCTATTTGAAAATATCCCTCGCTCGGAGAATTTTGATTTTGAAACTACAAAAATAAAAGCGATCTTTAATTATAAAACTGTTTTATGTCGACAAGCTATCTGGGAGATAAAATATCGCGCCAATAAAAAGTTAATTCGTGATTTTAGTCTACTTTTATATGAGTATATTTTGGAAGATCTCAGCGACCTAGATACTTTCAACAACTTCAAAAATATCATCATCCTCCCTATTCCTTCGTCTTCGGCTCGAGAAAAAGAAAAAGGGTTTAACCAATGTAAATTGATTGTTCAGGAATTAATAAAGATAGACCAAGAAAGAAACAGCCAAACTTTCACCGTGGTGAAAGATTTCTTAATAAAAAAAGTAGACACGCCACATCAGACAAAGGTCAGTAATCGAAAAAAGCGCTTGGAAAATCTCCGTGGAACTTTTTCCGTAAATATAGATGCCTGGCCGAGCACCCAGAATAACTCTCTCCGTTTAACGCGGACTAATCACTCCGAGAGTTTTCCGGGTGCCCAGCCAGCTAATTACTCTTTCATTATAATAGATGACGTTATCACCACCGGTGCTACGATGAATGAAGCTTTCCGCGCCTTGAAATCCGCGGGTATCCCCCCTCGCAAAATCCGCGGTTATGCTTTGGCGCATTAGGAGATCACCAACTTATTTCTTTTTTATTGTGCTGCTTTAAATATTCATTAGCCTGGGAAAAATGACAACAACCAAAGAAGCCAGAATAAGCAGAAAATGGCGAAGGATGAGGAGCTTGAAGAATTAGGTGACGGCTAGAATCAATCAATCCGGCTTTGCCCCGGGCATAATTTCCCCACAATATAAAGACAATATTTTCCTGTTTTTCGGAAAGGGTCTTTATGACCGTGTCCGTAAAATCTTCCCAGCCTTTATCTCGGTGTGAGGCTGGAGAGTGAGCGACTACAGTCAAAATAGCATTGAGCAGGAACACCCCCTGCTTCGCCCAAGGTTCCAAATTGCCATCAGTAAAATCTTTTTTCAAATTCAAATCAGTCTCTAACTCTTTGTAAATATTTTTCAAGGATGGTGGAGGAATTTTCCCTTGGGGAACAGAAAAACATAAGCCATGCGCCTGACCAACATCATGATATGGATCTTGCCCTAAAATCACTACTTTTACTTGAGAAAACGGCGTTAGCCAAAAGGCTTGAAAGACATCCGCCGGCTTAGGAAAAATATTCTTAGTCTTATATTCTTTCCGGACAAAATCAGCGAGTTCTATAAATTTATCTGAATCAAAATAATCCCTAAGTGTGGTTTTCCACTCTGGTTCAATATTCACTTCCTTTTCTTTAGGGTCCTTAGACATAAGACTTAGCTATCTATTCAGGAAAGTAATGGTCAGCTGTAAAACAGTAGCAAATGAAACCCAGACTAAGTAAGGGATTTGAACATAGGTAATCCAGCTAGCATAAGGGTAGATAGCTATCATGGCCCAGATCAGGGTTCCGAGGACTAGGATAATATCAATAGCCGCTAAAAAGTTATTTTGTAAAGTGAATTGGAGCGGGGTAAAAGCAAAGTTAAAAATAAGGTTTAAAATAAATGGTAAAAGAATAAGGAGGCCGATTTGCTTCTGCCAAGCCATGATAAGTACCCTTCCAAAAGAGACCGCAATCAGAATATAGAGGACGCTCCAGACCGGACCAAAGAGCCAGGACGGAGGTGACCAAGTAGGCTTTATTAACTGTGAGTACCAATTATATGTAGTGTTCATGTTTTTCGTCTCGAGTAATATCGAGAGATTAAGTTAACTAATAAAACGACTATATTAGTATAACTTTTCCTATTTATTATATCCAATATTATTCTCAAACATTTTGTGCTAGGATGAGATTATATTAATAATTAAGTTTAATTTATGAAAAACTCAATCAATCATTCCTTGGCAGGTTTACCGAAATACGTCGTTGGCTTTGTGGGCACCCTTATCTTCCGCCTACTCTCACCCTTTTTCGGCTTATGGAACATTTCCCCACTCATGGCCACCGAATTAGCAGGGTCAAAGGCTTATGGTCCGTGGGTAGGCGGTCTGTATGGAGCTTTATCTATTGCCTTGGTAGATATTATCATGGGCAAAACTGGTAGCTGGACTATTGTTACTTCTCTTACTTATGGAGCGGTAGGTGTGCTTGGTGCCTTATTTCTAAAAAACCGCCTAGCATCTAGACGAAACTTTATCATCGCGAGTATTGTAGGAACCCTCCTTTTTGACTTAGTCACCGGTGTGCTTATGGGACCACTGTTATTTGGCGGCAGTTATACAGTAGCGGCCATTGGTCAAATCCCCTTTACCTTTCGCCATCTCGCTGGGAATGTGTTCTTTGCCGCTACTCTTGCACCATGGTTCTATCATAAGATTATTACCAACCCAAAATGGGAACTCTCCCATATTTTTAAGTTGGCTTAAAATATTAAAATGCGGAGACGGCGAGATTCGAACTCGCGGGGGCGATTAAACCCCACTTCTTTAGCAAAGAAGTACGATAGACCACTCTGACACGTCTCCAAGTGGAACTTTATTAGGCTAACATATTTTTTTTAAAAACTCTACTCTGGTCTGTCAGAATTTTCTCCACTCTCTTTTGCGCCACCATAAGAAATCTTTTTAAAACCCTTTTCCACGTACCAGAGAACAGTAAAAATCAAGAGAGTTAAAATAGAAGCCATCAGGGCCAGAGCAAACAAACCAAAACCAGCGGCCATACCAATACCGGCTGAGACCCATAGACCGGCCGCTGAGGTAAGACCAGAAATTTTCATATCACGATTATTGTGAAAAACGAGCCCGGCCCCAATAAAACCAATACCGACAATAATTTGTGAGGCTATTCGAAGCGGATCAAGGCTGAGCGGGTTCGCTAAAGTGGACATTACAACGAGAGAGATGATGATGAATAAAGCCGAGCCCATCGCCACTAAAGCATAAGTTCTCATCCCAGCAGTCTTTCCCGCAATTGTCCGCTCTACTCCAACGAGTCCCCCTAAAGCTACCGCCACCAGAAGACGAATAAAGATGTCCAAGGTTAATAGTTCCATTTGTTATTTTATTAAAATTAATAAATAGGTTCACATTAGAAACTAACCAAATTATTTTTTTTTTATTTTTCCCTAGAACGGGTGGGTCCTACACAATAAATAGTTTGCTTGTTTTTATTATTCACCACATTTCACATTATACCACAATTCTGTTAAGATACAGACATGGAAGAAAAAGACCTGATGGAAAAGGGATTTAGACTGCAGGATAGTCAGAAAAAGGCTTTGAAAAAGATTGGAGTAAAGACCATTATAGATTTACTATATCATTTCCCAACCCGCTATGGTGACACTTCAGAAATGAAAAACATTGGGAGTTTAGCCGCCGGAGAAACAGCCGTCATCTTTGGCAAGATCAGTGGGCTCAAGACTGGTAAGGCTTTTATAAAAAGAACGCCAATCTCCGAAGGCTATGTGGAGGACGAAACGGGAAAAATAAAAATGATCTGGTTTCATCAGCCCTATATCGCCAAGATGATCCATGATGGTGCTATGGTTCGTGTGGAAGGAAAAGTGTCTGAACGAAAAAGTGTATTAGGAATGATGAACCCTAAAATAGAGACAGTGACAAAATTACCGACTGGTGTTGGTGACTCTCTTTTTGGAGAGGAAGGTGAAGCGCACTCTTTATACCCAGTCTATCCCGAGAGCCAGGGGATTACGTCCAACTGGTTTTATCACGCTGTTCAAAAAGTCATGGGTAGTGGTATTTTGGATAATTTGACCGACCCTATTCCAGATTATATTTTAAAAACTTATAATCTCCCCACTCTCCAGACCGCCCTGGTTTGGATTCATGCCCCACTAAAGCGGGAGCATGCCGTCTCGGCCCGAAAAAGATTTGCCTTTGAGGAAGTATTCTTTATCCAGCTCCAAAAAAAGAGAGATCGCTTACTTTCCCAAAAGGAACCGGCTTTTGTAATTGAAAAAACGGGAGCTGAGATAGAACAATTCGTCAAAAGATTCCCCTTTACAGCCACTGAGGCTCAGACAAAAGCCATTAATAGTATCATGACTGATTTCCGGAGTGGTCATGCCATGTCACGGTTGCTCGAAGGTGACGTAGGCTCCGGAAAAACGGCCGTCGCAGCAAGTACTGCCTACTCTATCATTACCTCTCGACCCAAAGGACAAGATTTTGGTAATCTCCAAACTGCCTACATGGCGCCAACGGAAATCCTGGCCAAGCAACATTTTGAAAGCTTCATAAAATATTTTACTTATCTTAATATAAATATTGGTCTCATCACTGGTAAGGAATGCCGAAAGTTCCCGTCCAAGACTAATCCCAAAGAATGGACCCATATTTCTAAACCCCAACTTTTAAAATGGGTAGAAAACGGTGAGATACCTATTCTCATTGGCACGCATGCCCTGATTCAGAAATCCGTCAAATTCAAACATTTAGCCTATGTAATAATTGATGAACAACATCGTTTTGGTACAGCCCAGCGGCAAAAGTTGGCCCAAAAGGAAAAGGTGAACCCTCATCTATTAAGTATGACGGCTACCCCCATCCCCCGCACCTTAGCCCTGACTGTTTTTGGTGACTTAGATTTGACCTTGCTTGATCAGATGCCAGTTGGTCGGAAACCAATAATCACCGAGATTGTCCTGCCAGGGGAAAGAGAAAATACTTATGTCAAAATCAAAGACGAATTAAAAGCCGGCCGGCAATTATATGTGATCTGCCCGCGAATTGACGTCCCGGATCCCGCTAAAGAAATGGCCGTGATTGCCAAATCT
>CAZOJH010000037.1:0-5771 GCA_964580125.1 uncultured Candidatus Saccharibacteria bacterium
ATTGGTTGGCGGTACCTGCACCGTACGTCACCTGATAACCATACTTTAGGGCTGCCTGCGCACCAAATGAGCGATAAGCAGAAATAATCTTTAAATCAATTCCATCATCTTCGGCTTTGTTCAGCATTTTAAGCAAATAGGGCTCTACCTTGTCATAAACTTTATACTGAATACCGCTTTCGTAACCATATTGCTTAGGGATAGTGACAACCTCTGCAGGTACATAGTGCTCATTTAGAAAATAAACCTTGGAATATTTCTGGAGAAGCTGGGGGTCCACTTTACTTAATTTGTCTAGAGCCTCGGCAGTATCGTTGACTTGTTCTACCTGATCCGCTAAGGCACTGCTCTTTTCTATCTCTGTCTGAACAACGCTATTGAGAAGATTATTCTGAGCCACAATACTGACAATTTTATCATCCAAGCCCTTAATCTTAGTCTCAAAGGCCACAGTGGTGGAAGCCTGAATCCCCGCCTGTATAGTAATTTGTTTTTTCAATTCCAAACTACGATATTCACCATAACCAATAACCACCGCCACCAGACAAACTAACCAAAAGGTAATCCAAACATGGTGCTGACTAAATATTTTATGGATATATATTTTCATTGCTGAATTCTATCCTACATTTCAGAGTAAAACAAGGAAAGAATTCTCCACTACTTATTCACAGAATATGCCCTTTTTTGGTTTGTGGTTTAAATTTTAATCATGATAGAATGTCAGGCATGGTTTCCAATATTAAAAAGACAGTTACAAGAATCCCGCCCAACAACATCGATTCCGAGCGAGCACTCTTGGGTTCTATCATGCTCAGGCCAGAGGCAATTCATGAAATAATGGACATCATAAAAGCAGATTCCTTTTATGCCGAGAAGCACCGGATTATATTTCAATCCATGGGTGAGCTTTTTACTAAAAATGAACCGATTGACCTACTCACTCTCTCAGCCAGACTAGCCGAGAAAAACCAACTTGAACAAATTGGTGGTACAGGCTATTTAACTGAGCTTGTAAATCTGGTTCCTTCTTCAGCCAATGCGGAACACTATGCGGAGATTGTCCAAAAAAAATATGTAATGAGACAGCTGATTGAAGCTTCTGAACATATTTCATTGTTAGGTTATGAAGAAGCCGAAGATTTGAGTACTTTACTCGACCTAGCGGAAAAAAAGATTTACGAAGTGACTCAGGGCAAGACTTCCAATAAATTTACTGAATTAAAAGATTCTTTGGGTGAAGCGTGGGAGAGACTAGACAAACTTCACAAAAGTAAAGATGCCTTTCGAGGGATTCCTACTGGTTTCAAGGATTTGGATGCCAAACTTTCTGGTTTACAAAAATCTGATCTTATCATTCTAGCTGCTCGACCTTCCATGGGTAAGACTTCTCTGGCCTTGGATATTGCCCGCCAGGCCGCCATTAAGCACGGCGTACCAGTAGCTATCTTTTCTCTAGAAATGTCTAACCAACAATTAGTAGATAGAATGATTGCCGCGGAATCCAGAGTTGACTCCTGGAAGCTCCGTACCGGTAAGCTAACTCTGGATAGCGAATTTGAGCAGATTCGTGATTCTCTGGGCACCCTATCTAAAGCCCCAATATTCGTGGATGACCAACCTGGTAATAATATTTTGAAAATGCGCGGTGTAGTACGACGACTAAAAAATGAGAAAGGGATTGGTCTGGTAGTGGTGGACTACTTACAGTTGATGGCGCCAGTACAGAATAAAAATAATGACAATTTGGTTCAACAGATTACGGAGATTTCCCGTTCCTTAAAAAACCTCGCCCGTGAATTTGATGTACCAGTCCTGGCTCTGTCCCAGCTTTCTCGTGCCGTGGAGCAACGTGGTGGACGCCCTCGTCTTTCTGACCTTCGTGATTCTGGATCCATTGAGCAAGATGCGGACGTAGTAATGTTTATCCATAGCGAAGACCGGTATAAAGAGGAAAGTGAACACACCAATATTACTGAAATCCTAATTGAAAAGCACCGTAATGGACCAACGGGTGTAGTACAACTATACTTTGATAAGAGTAAGACTAGTTTTATGGACCTCGATAAAAATTCAGATTTCAAGGATTTTGATGGCGCCAATAAAGCTGACGGTGGCACATTCTAGTATTTACCCTAGAATTATATATTTAGTCTGATCTTAATATCTCACACTATAGCTTGTATTATTAAGACCAGTTTATGAGTTGTTGTATTAGCCTAGTTTGTGTATTAGTATATTGTGATGGATACAATAGACAAATTGACTGAAATATTCAGAAGTTTCCCGGGAATAGGGCCAAGGCAAGCTAAACGCTTTGTTTATTTTCTTTTGACTAGAAATAAGAGCTACATCCATGATTTTGTAGTCCTAGTGGAAGAATTACAAAAAGAAATAAAAATCTGTCCAGAATGTTTCCAGTATTTTATGAGGAGCAAACTGACTTCCCCACTTTGTGATATTTGTCAGAGTAAAAATCGAGATGAGGAGTCACTGATGATAGTAGCGCGAGATATTGATTTAGAAAATATTGAAAAAAGTCATTCGTTCAACGGTAAATATTTTGTGCTTGGTGGGACAGTTCCAATATTAGATAAAAACCCGGAGACAAAAATCCACCTAAAGGAACTTCTGGCTTTGGTGGAAAAGAAATCTAAGGTTTTAAAGGAAATTATTTTGGGCTTTAGCCTCAATCCAGAAAGTGAATACACTTCTCAGTTTATAATTGAGGCACTGAATCCAGTAATAACTAAATATAATTTAAAAATATCTCACCTGGGCCGCGGGCTCTCCACTGGTACTGAGCTTGAATATTCTGACGCCGACACTATTAAAAATGCTTTAAAAAATAGAGGCTAGTTTTAATTAAAAGGATAAATGAAGATCGCCCCGCAACGTGAACCGTTACGGGGCGAGCTAGCGTCAAGACGGCATCAAAGTAGACTGGTGCCAATGTACTCATGGTAACCCAGCTGTATCTCACGACCGGCAGACAGAATCTCAGCAATGTGTTCCCGCCCCTGGAAGCTCTGGAAGACACCCTTGGAGACATTACGATAAACAAAGTTACCTCTCTGATACAGGACTGGCCCACGTCCACCAACAAAGGTGAACGCCTGGAAGGTGACACAGAGCGCCTCCTTGAGAAAGGGAATGAGTTCCTTGGTGTACTGGCCACCGTAGGACATACACCAGATATCTTCTCCTTTGAAGGAAACTACCGTCCATCCGTCCGAACGGTCAGAATCCTTGGTGGTCTTGTACTGGTCAACCACCTGATAATTCCCGTCAGTGAAGGTGATGGTTGTAACCACGGTGTCACAAACTGCCACCTTAGTCTTCACGGACCTTCGGCCTTCTCCTCCTCCAACGTAACCGTCAAGATTGGCCTCAAAAAAGACAACCTGAGCCCCAAGCAGGGCTGCTTCCTTTTCTATCTTGGTCATAGTATTCACCTTCGTTCTCCTTTTTATGTTCCACGTGTTTTAGTCATATATTATTTCCGTCTTTTTGTACTGTCTGGGTAAAAGATACCCTTATCCTTATGACAAGTCAAACCAATATAAATATTAGTATAATTTATCTCTTACTTTTGATTGCCGCCTTCATGAAAGAGGTAAAAAGTGGGTGGGGGGCAAGCGGACGAGCTAGGAATTCAGGATGAAACTGGGTACCAAGGAAGAAAGGGTGTTTGGCTTTTGGTAGTTCGGCAATTTCCATCAAGACACCGTCCAGTGATTTACCAGAGAAAACCAAACCAGCCTCTGTCAGGGTCTTAATATATTCCGGATTAACTTCATAACGATGGCGATGCCTTTCAGAAATTTTATCTTGCTTGTATGCCTCATATGCGAGAGTCCCCTTTTTCAAATCAGCCGGATAAGCACCCAAGCGCATACTGCCACCGTAATTACCTTCTGCAATCTTTTTCTTTTGATCTGGCATTATATCTATTACCAAAACACTAGATTTAGGATTGATTTCGGCTGTATTGGCATCCTTTAGTTTTAAGACATTTCTGGCGTATTCTATCACCATCAGTTGCATACCGTAGCAAAGTCCGAAATAAGGAATTTTATTTTCTCGAGCATAGCGGATCACTGCGAGTTTACCCTCAATTCCAGATTCACCAAACCCTCCTGGAACAATAATCCCATCAAACTTTTGTAATTCCTTAAACTTATTTTTATTAGTATTTTTCCCTTCAAAATCTCTGGCATTTACTGTGTGAATCACAGGCTTGTAGCCAAGCTTATAGGCGGAATATTTTATAGCTTCCAGGACGGACACATAAGCATCAGTAAGTACAAAATCACCAGTATTAAAATATTTACCAACAATGGCGATATTCACCGGTTTTTTTACGTTTTTTACACGCTTAGCAAAGGCCTCCCATTCTTTCATTCCTGTGGTATTGGATTTGTGTCTCAAATTTAAAAGTTTTAATAAGATATTCCCCAGATTATCTTTCTCAAAATTCAAAGGCACATCAAAGACGCTCTCAATATCTGGCGCAGAGATTACTTGTTCTACCGGCACACTACAAGAGACCGCAATTTTTTCTTTTCGTTTATGATCCATGGGGACTTCACTTCTAGCAATTATGATGTCGGTGTTTACACCATAGGAATTGAGCTGACGAATGGCATTTTGGGTGGGTTTGGACTTCATCTCACCGAGCTTTTTGGGTACTGGCATATAACTTACCATCACAAAGGCAACGTCTTTAGGATGATATACTTTCATAGTACGCGCCGCTTCAATAAACATAATATTCTGATAATCCCCGACCGTGCCACCAATTTCTACCACGGTAATATCACTTTTATTAGTTTTGGCGGAATGTTCAAAACGGCGGATTATCTCATCCCTAATATGTGGTATAGCTTCCACACAATGACCACCATATTTGAGTGCCCGTTCAGCCTCAATTACATGTTTGTAAACCATCCCGGAAGTAATATAATCATAGTGTGATAAATCCCGGTTAAGAAATCTTTCATAGTTACCCATATCTTGATCTGTTTCCAAACCAGAATTCAGAACAAAAGTCTCCCCATGCTCAGTGGGATTCATGGTCCCGGCATCTACGTTCAAATAAGGATCCACCTTTAAAAGATTTACAGAAAAACCTTTGGCTTGTAACAGAGCACCAATAGATGAAGTGGCAATCCCCTTACCTACTCCAGACATAACCCCGCCAGTAACAAAAATATATTTATGTGCTCTTTTTTTCATTAATTTGATCTAGAAATGATAAATATTTAATTTAAAAAGTCCTCGGGTCGGTCCTGATAGGGACCTCAACCAGACATTTTAAAATCAAACATTTCTCATTTCTTCGTTAAATTACTAATTCTAATAAACTAAAGATAAAACCGCCTTTCGGGGGCGGTTTTACTTGATTGAATCAATGGTGACTTTAAAGTATGGCTGACGGTGTCCATTTTTCTTGAAATACCGGCTCTTTTGTTTGTAGTGAATGACGGTAACTTTCTGAGCCCTGCCAATCTCAGCGATAGTGGCTTTGACCTCCGCGCCTTTTATAGTAGGAGTACCAATAGTAGTATCTTTGCCGTTATCAACTAGTAAAACTTTATCAAAAGTGACTTTATCACCTTCCTTAAATTCCCCAGTGATTTTCTCAATCTTAACAGAATCTCCCACGGAGACTTTGTATTGCTTTCCACCTGTTTTTATCACTGCAAATTCCATACCAGCTATACTACACAATATTCACAAAAAAAGCAAGTCTCATATTTACTTTATTT
>CAZOJH010000038.1:0-5741 GCA_964580125.1 uncultured Candidatus Saccharibacteria bacterium
CCACAACCACGGAAGTAATTTTTGATCCAGTGACTAGTACATCTACTAGTACCGCAAGTACTACTGACCCGATAATAGATCCTGTATCTACTACCACCGCGACTACAACAGATATTTTAGATCCGCTGGCAACTACCACCGCCACTTCAACAGAGCCCATAGCTACCACGACCGAGGGTGTAGTGGAACCAAATATTTTTGTTCCCGAACCACCGCAATGTGCGGACTCATTGACTAGTGAAGCCTGCTTGATTATGTCCACTGAACTATCTATGTCTTGGAGCTCGACCATTGAAAATTTTGATCATTTTACCATCATTATCAATGGTGAGGCCTTTGATACTGCAGATACCTCGGACACCTTAGATTTGTATGATTATGCGGAAAATGTGATTGAAATTTATGCAGTAGATAGCACAGGACTTGAATCTGATCACATTATTTACGAAGTATCAGTTTATTCTCAACCAATAAGTATTGATGAAGTATTTTTTGATGAAGAGACAGATACTGAAGGACAAAAAATTATCCTATATAATGAAACGCCCTATGATTTGGATTTAGCTAATTGGTCACTAGTTACCAAAGACAATTTATTCAGTTTTGATTTGGCCGGGCAAATAAGCGGGGAGGGGGAGTTTGTTTTGATAAAAGATTCTGGAGACTTTTCTGCGGAAACAAACAATCAGACTTTTACAGATTCTTTTACTCGCGATAGCCGTTTCCTCTATCTTACATATTCGTCCGACAGAATTTCTCAGTATTTTCTTGGTATATTATCCGCCTGGTAAGTTCTCTCTATAATCGTCTAAGGGGGAGCTTTACTTTTTTGATGTGCGGGAGTAATTTAGATAGTAGATGGATTGTGGATTGAAGATCTTTGGAATTGGGGTCAAGACACAACAAGAGACAGGAAAGAGAAAGGACAGAGTATGACACCTCGTGTACAGTTGCAGGTCAAGGTGATCGACGCTCTCTTCCGTCTGGTGGAGAAGGAGCCCGATGCCTGTCTCAGGCAGATGGTCAAGGGGTACCAGGGGTTTCCCTACACCCGCCTGTGCGATGGGGACTACACCCTACTGCGGAGGTATGACTTTCGGGAGCCAAGGGATGACAGCTGGGACTGGAACAAAGCCCTCGTGGAAATCCTCCTTGAGCAGGTGGATGACAGTGGGCCGAAGGTGGTCATCCGGAACCTGCTGGGTAGCAAGCTTTTGGGGTACGGGCGGACTCAGACACTTCAGGAATATCTCCAGAGAGGGAACGGGAATGACGGTAACTGGGTGAGGACAGAATGTTCCGCTCAGCCAGGAGCCTTGAGGGTGGGGGACATCCTAGAGACTGGTGAGCTCGTCCTCTCTGAACCAAGAGAGGGTGGAAACGGGAGGGTCCTCATTCATCTCGAGGGTGGGCTGCGTGGGACGTGGATAGCCGTCCCGGCCAGGATACCGATCGCCTTGCGGCAGTCTTTTGACGGAACGCCGGAGTCGTTGATCTGAGGTCTGCTTCAATTCAGTAATTTAAGGAGATTGAGTTTGTGGGTGGGGTTGCAAGTACGCAACCCCGCCTCTTTGTTTGTATAATTTTTAATCTTACTTTAACAAGCTATAGCGTATTATATTAAGATCGGTAGCAGACTCTTTACATTTTTGGTGTAAGGGAGTAATTTAAATAGCAGATGGATTGTGATCTTCTAGATTTGAGAAGCGAACAGAAACAAGGAAAGGGGTTGTGTCAGATGAAGAAACTTGTGATCGTCCGGCATGGAGACTACGGCTTTGACGGTTCATTGAGCAAGACCGGAAGAGGTCAGATGGAACGATTGGCCAGGGGTCTCCGTTCTCGACTGGGAGGAGGAAAAGCAATAATCCTCTTCTCGACGGCGCCACGGGGTGAGCAAAGTGCCAGAATCCTTGGAGTTGAATTGGGGATTACGGAACTTGAGCCCCATGAGGTGCTCTGGTCTGACCGTGATAACGGCCGGAGTGCTCACCCAGCGGAGACGCTCGCTCTAGTGCGTTCCAAGAAGGATCAGTATGACATCGTCATCCTCGTCACTCACTACGAGTATGCCGAGGAATTCCCGATGTACTTCTCTAACTTCGAGTTTGACGGTCTTCTGTTCACTTGTGCGGAGATCAAGAAGGGTGAGGCCTGGGTCATTGACTGCGAGACCAGACAGAGGGTGAAGGTAAAGCCACAAGAATAATCAGGGAGGTTGTACCACCCTAGGGAAGTCACCTTGACCCCTCGGGTGGCTTTCTTTTGTTGATTTTTTAAAGTTAATGTGCTAACTTACTCTCATAAGCCCAAGACAGCTGGTGATCGCAAGATCTTAAATATCCGGCCGAGGTTGAAAATGTTGAATAGGCATTTTCATACTCTAATTTCTACGGCTTTTGTAAAGGTCGTTTTTAATTTAAGTGGAAGTCAAGAATTAACAAATTTTTTAATTCCTTGCCTTCCTAAAAATCATGCCAATATCAAAAGATAAAAAGAAAGTAATTATTGAGAAGGTAGCTGACCTGCTAAAGGATTCGAAGTCAATTGTTTTTTTTAATTTCAAGGGATTCTCCGTAAAGAACACCATTGAGATGAGAAGAAAGTTGCGAGAGTCAAAAGTGGGTTATTTGGTAGCTAAGAAGACTTTGGCTAAAAGAGCTTTTGACGGAGCTAAAATTGAGGGGGTTATTCCAAATATTGTAGGGGAGACCGCCTTAGCTTATAGTGCTGATCTTATTGCTCCTGCTCGAGAAGTCTATGGTTTCCAGAAGAAATATAAGGATAATGTAGCGATTGTGGGTGGAATCTTTGACGGTAAATATATGAGCAGGGAAGAGATGATGGCGGTGGCCCTTATCCCTTCACAAGAGACCTTGTATGCTCAGTTTGTCAACGTCATAAATTCTCCGATTCAAGGCTGGGTCATGGCTTTGGATGCTATTGCTAAGAAAAAGACAGTTTAGGTTTATTAATTTAATAATTGGAAGGTAAGCCCAGCTTCAAATTTTTTGGTCCTCGCGTCTTTTGACCGGCCCTATGGGCTAAGAGGACCGGTCTCAAAACCAGACACAAAAAATTTGAACTATTCTTACCTTCCTAAGAAATAAAAATATGGATGATACAAAAGTAGAGGTTCCAGCAAAGTTCAAAGATATTGTAGAGAGTATTGAAAAGATGTCAGTCCTTGACTTGAACGAGCTAGTAAAATTATTCGAAAAGAAATTTGGTGTTTCTGCTGCCGCTGTTACTGTGGCTGGTCCAGCCGCTGGTGCTGCTGAAGCCGGTGAAGAGAAGACCGCTTTCAATGTTGAATTGACTGACGGTGGAGCTCAGAAGATTGCTGTTATTAAAGTAGTTAAGGAACTTCTGGGTCTTGGTCTAAAGGAAGCTAAGGATATGGTAGATGGCGCTCCACTCATGATGAAAGAAGGGATGAAGAAAGAGGAGGCTGATGCTCTAAAGAAGAAGATTGAGGAAGCCGGCGGTAAAATTACTCTTAAGTAATTCTATAAAAACCCCGTAATATTATAATTATTCGCGCTTCACCCTTCCTGAATACAGGTGGGTCCTACGCGACGAAAAATTCTAATATTACGGGGTTTTTTAGTATATAAAAAGAGAACACCGGACAACCCTTGTTTGGGTTGTCAGGTGTAGGCTTGGCAAGTGGTTCATAGTCACTCAGGTCTACTGGTGAAACCGGAAAGAAATGACATCCACAGTTTCATTATCGATGAGTACCCTGAGACCACAGGCGAAGGCGACAAGTTTGGCGACCGATTTGGCACTATCTCTGTCGCAATGCAGGACCCGCTTGTCATCAAGAGATACGGTTTCGAAGAGTAGGCGTTCGGGTGGACGGATGAAACCGACGGTAGAATCATTTAGCCGGAAGAACATGAGATCATCAGCCTGGATCACTGTCGGTTCTCTGGACTCAGTCACTAGACGTAGCATGATCCTTCTCCTTCATTCAGTGGTTTGGTAGAACAAGACTCTAACTCTGATAATACATTAATAATAAGATTTGTCAACTCTTTCATAAATCTGAAAAAGAAGTAATATTCAACTCATGGAAACATTATCCAAATTATTTAGTGGCCCTGGGCGGGTAAAGGTGATGCGCTTGTTTCTCTTTAACCCAGAAGAACTTTTTTCATTGGAACAGATTATGGACAAAGCCAAGATTTCAGCCAAAGAAGCCAGGTCTGAAATAGACGTCTTGCAAAAAGCGGGGATGGTTAGAAGCCGAAACTCTGTTCATCTAATTCAGGCTAAAAGACGAGGTAAGGTGGTAGAAGTAAAAAAGAAAGTTATCTGTTGGCATCTTGATCCTGGTTTTGAATATTTATTGCCTTTACAAAATTTATTGATTAATACAAGGCCTCTAAGGCCCAATGAAATTTTGAAGAGATTAGCTAAAGTAGGCAAGCTTAAGATGGTAATCGTCGCCGGTGTCTTTATTCAGAACCCTGATAGCCGGGTGGACTTACTAGTGGTGGGTGACAACCTAAGACGAGGATCAATTGATAGGATAGTGAAGACAATGGAAGCGGAAATAGGGAAGGAACTAGCTTTTGCCTCATTTGAGACTGCTGATTTTAATTATCGATTAGGAATGTATGATAAGTTAATTCGCGATATCTTGGACTACCCACACCAGAAGCTTCTAGATAAGCTCAATATTAAACCATAACTTTGGGCTTGGCACACAAATTTATTTAGTGCTATAATAGAGGGGTAAAAGGAAAGGTCGAAACAAAATTTCCTTGCGTTAGTTTGTTAGTTTAGTTTTATAATCAATTCTCTTGCAAAAAAAAGAGATTAATAAATAAAAAATAATTTAATTATGTCAGAAAACATTGTTTCTACTTGGGGAGTTATTATTAAAACATCATTCCAAGATATCTGGTTGGGGGTAGCTAGCTTTATTCCTAGCTTTTTAGCAGCAGTAGTTTTGTTCTTAGTTGGTTGGTTAATAGCCGTCATCCTAGGCCGATTAGTTGCCCAAGTTATTAAGACAATTAAGCTGGACTCTGCTCTCCAGAGCGCTGGTTTTGATAAGGTAGTAGAAAGAGGTGGTTTCACCTTGAACTCCGGTGCCTTTATTGGTGCCTTGGTCAAGTGGTTCTTCATTGTTGTGTCATTAGTTGCCGCTCTTGATATTTTGAAGCTTACTGCTGTTACTGATTATTTGAGTCAAGTAGTTTTGAATTACTTGCCAAACGTAATCATCGCCGCCATTATCCTTTTGGTTTCTGTGGTCATTGCTCAGGCTGTTCAGAAGTTAGTTTCTAGTAGTGCAAAAGCCGCTGGTATTACTTCCGCCCATGTCTTAGGAGAAATCTCCAAGTGGGCCATCTGGATTTTTGCTTTTATGGCTGCTTTGTCACAATTACAAATCCTCAACAACTTTATCCAACCTTTGTTTATCGGTATCATCGCGGCTCTCTCCTTGGCCCTAGGTCTTTCCTTTGGTCTTGGTGGTAAGGATGCTGCTGCTCGTTATATCGAGAAGGTAAAAAGCGACGTATCTCATCACTAGTTTTTTCTAAAAGTTAGAATTAAAAATAGCCTCAGTCGGGGGCTATTTTTAATTGGATAAAACCCCTCCCAACCCTCCCCTTGTCAGGGGAGGGCATTCCGATTCTGATTTCCCCCTGACAAGGGGGTGAGCTTGGGTAGGGACCCAAGCGCAAGACCTTGAGTATTCTGTATTCAGAAAGCGAAAGGTGTAC
>CAZOJH010000039.1:0-5721 GCA_964580125.1 uncultured Candidatus Saccharibacteria bacterium
ATATAAAGCTGGGGAAAGATATGAAGGAACGGTAACCAAGACGACCGACTTTGGCGCTTTTGTCAGACTCGGCAATACTGATACTGAAGGCCTCGTCCACGTTTCTGAAATTGCTTCCTTCCGAATAGATAATGTCGGGTTATATTTAAAACCAGGGGATAAAGTGCCGGTTATGGTCAAGGGGGTAGATGAAAGAGACAGAATAAGCCTATCTATAAAATTGGCTGATCCAGCTTTCGTTAAAAATAAAGCTGTTAAATAGGAAATAATTCGGTTATAATAGAGGCTGACTATGCCTCCCGATGAAAACACAAAAAATAATAACTCTCCCTTAGGGACTTTCAGAGTTGGTATTGATCCTGTTTTTAAGAGTAACTCTAATCTTCAAAAACCCACTAGCCCAACCCCCGGGATAGGGACAACCCCAACTCCAAGTGGGGCCTATAATGTACTTAATAATCAAGAATATTTGTCATCTTCGGCCAAAGCGTCCACCCCTATTCAGCCACTGCAGAGCGGAGATAACTCCTTAAAGAATAAGTCTATTATCCGAACGTTCAAAGGGGATATGGAATCAGTTATCCAAGCTGACCATTTGTCTTCTATCAATATTGCTATTGCTGAGAATGAGAAGATGCATAGCAAAATAAATATGGAGCAAAAGGCTGCATCAGAAGAGCTGGTGCCAGAGGTTTCTAGCAACTATTCTAAAAATAAAATAATAATTTTTATTAGTATAATTTTAATCCTAATAGGAGTCGCTGGTATCGTGGTTACCTTTTTAATCAAAGGACAAAATTCTAATCCAGCTATTTGGGTCCAGGAATTACCCTCCCTAATCACCACTGAATACAAGAACGAATTAAACATAGACACGGTTGCTAAGGGTAAATTTGTAGTGACCTTGTCTGGTAAAATTAATGACAGTCCACTGCCGGTAAATAACTTTTCCAATACCTACATCACAACAAGTACGAGTACCGGAAAAAGATTACTAAACTCTGGAGAATTTATTTCTCTAGCTGGATTAAAAATACCAGAAATAATGAAGAGAACTCTTTTGCCTGACCTTATGGTCGGAACATACTCTCTGGAGAAAAATTTACCATTTCTAATATTAAAGACTACTTCTTTTGAAAACACCTATGCTGGAATGCTTACTTGGGAAAAGACGATGGAAAAAGACGTCAGAATCCTATTCAAACTACCTGGTTATGAAAACTCTCAAGGTATATTAGACGAGCTAACACCTACCCCAGTAAAAAGTTTTGTAGATAAGGTGATTGTCAATAAAGACACTAGATTAGTTAAGAGTGATGCCGGTCAGACAATTTTGCTCTATGGAATAATTGATAAAGAAACCATTGTTATCACAGTAAACGAAGAGGCATTTAAAGAAATAATAAATCGCTTAAACAAGGAAAAGACTCTGAAGAGATAGAAAATCACCAGGCTTTGCTTTTTCGTGCCTTACGGACTGAAGTTTCTAGCAAGAAACTGAGGGAGTAGAGAAGAAATTTTGTGACGACAAAATTTCTATCGTGCTAAGAAAAAGCAAAGCCTGGTGATTTTCTGTCTTTGTGATATTATTACATTATGAAAAACGAAAATTACAAAAAACTTCTAGAGGCAGAAAAAAGCAAACTATTAAAAGAACTGGCTACCATTGGTCAGAAAAATCCTTCCAACCCGGCTGATTGGGAAGCAAAACCTACTAATCTAGACTCTGACTCCGCTGATGAAAATGAAACGGCAGATACCATAGAGGAATTTGAAGGAAACTCTGGCATTTTAAAACAATTAGAAATTCAGCTCAATAATGTAGAGACCGCTCTAAAAGAAATCCAGGCTGATACTTATGGTAAATGTCTGGTCTGTGGTATTGAGATCCCTGAAGACCGACTCCTCGCCAACCCCGCCTCACTCACCTGTATCGAACATACAAAATAAAATGGGGTTCGCCAAAACATACAGCGCACAACCCTCCGTGTTGGGCGCTAGAATTATTGATGTTGAAGTAGATATCTCTAAGGGTTTGAATAATTTAACAATTGTCGGGCTTGGTGATAAGTCCGTCGGGGAAAGCCGAGACCGAATATCCGGTGCTATTAAAAATTCCGGCTTTAAATCACCAAAACAGAGTAATCAAAAGGTGGTTATTTCTCTGGCCCCGGCTGATTTTAAAAAAGAAGGACCAGTTTTTGACCTGGCCATGGCCATCGCTTATCTAACTGCTAATGAAGAGCTCATCTTTAATCCCGAAGGAAAAATTTTTCTCGGAGAACTTTCTTTAGACGGGAAACTAAGAAAAATCAGTGGCGTTTTGCCGGCAGTAGCCGAGGCCAAAAAGAAAGGCTTTACGGAAATTTATTTGCCAAAAGACAATGCTCGAGAAGCCGCTTTAATTTCTGATATTTTAATCTTCGGTGCTGAAACTTTAGAAGAAGTAATAACTCACTTATCATTAGGAGATGACGCCAACGAAAAAGAGGAAGATCCGGAATGTTTTGAAGCCCAAGAAAACAAAAAACATTTTCAAAAAAATACAAAAAAAATTCTCGCTCAAATTAAAACCGAGATTGAATACCCGGATGAAGAAAACGAGATTGATTTTTCCGATGTGGTGGGGCAAGAGAGCGCTAAGCGGGGACTGGAAATTGCCGCTGCCGGTGGACACAATATTGCCATGTATGGACCACCCGGAACCGGCAAAACAATGCTTGCTAAAGCTTTCTCCGGTATTTTACCACCCTTATCTTTTGACGAAATAATCGAGATTACGGGTATTCACTCTGTCGCCGGAACGCTCCGTGGTGATCTAGTCAGTGTTCCACCTATCCGTGCCCCGCACCATACGGCTTCTTATGTATCACTAGTGGGCGGGGGAACCATTCCTAAACCAGGGGAAGTTACTCTAGCTCATCGTGGGGTTTTATTTTTAGATGAATTTCCGGAGTTTGATAAAAAAGTACTAGAAACATTACGCCAGCCATTAGAAGAAAGGGAGATCAGTATTTCTCGCGCCCGTGGTTCTATAACTTTCCCTGCCAACTTCATTTTAATTGCGGCCATGAATCCTTGTCCTTGCGGAAATCACGGTTCTAAAACCAAAGAATGTATTTGCCGAGCAGTTGACCTACTAAAATATCAGCGCAAGATATCTGGTCCTATCATGGATCGAATAGATATGTGGGTGGAAGTTTCTTTGATTAACCACGCTGATTTATCAGGAAAGAGAAGTGATAATCAGATAAAAAATAACCCAAAAATCAGAGCCCGTATCTCCGTCGCTCGCACTATGCAGAAGAGCAGGTTTTCTAATTTAAAACGCAAGATTAAAACCAATAGTGAAATGAATTCCAAAGATATTTCTAATCTGATTGAACTATCCAAGGAAGTGAAAGAAGTTCTGGACCGAAGTGCGATCAAACTTGGTCTTTCCGCTCGCGCCTACCACCGAGTGATCAAACTGGCTAGGACGATTGCTGATCTAGAAAAAAAGTCTGAGATAGAACTGTCGCACATTTTAGAAGCACTACAATATAGACCCAAAAACTAAATTTGGTCCCTTTCTCTTTTTAAATTAGCTATTTCTCTTTCCTTCGCGTCTTTGTCTCTATTCAGCATAGTTAATACCTGGATGGCCGCTGCCAAATCCCTTTCCAGTTGTTCGGCTATTCTTTTTCTTAAGAACAACTCTTGTTTTTCTTCTTTTATTGATTTTGTTTCAGCCTGAACAGACTTCTTTACACCAAACTGTTTACCGGCTATTTGTTTACTGACGGCTTCCAGATTTTTATAACTCTGGGCCAATCTCTCTTCCTCCATTTTTTTATGAGCTACTTCTTCTTCTTTTTTGGCAGCCTCTTTTCTAAAAGCATCAGCCTCGGTCGTTACTCTTCTTAATTCATCCTTAAGTCTGTTGACCCTTACTTCAAAATCGCTTTGACTTCTCAGGTTATCACTGTGTTTTGACTCTAGGGAAGATATATCTCTTTCTAAAGAAGAACCCTCCGCCCTAGCCCGATCTAAATCAAGGAGGGCTGTACTGGTCTTAGCTTCTTCCGCTGATGCGTCCTGAGAAAGGTAGCTTACTCCACCTTCTTGTTTTTTTATTTGCCCGTCCAAGAGAAAGACGGCTTTTTTGGCATCTTCAACCCTTCTTCTTGTCTCGAGGAGTAAAGATTCTTTTTGGTGTAGTTCCGCCGTGAGCCGATTAATCTCTCTTTGAAGATTACCTATTTCTCTCATAACTACCTGATTATTTGCTTCCAATTCCTCTACTTCTCTCTTTCTTAGAAAGAGCTCCTGCTTTTCTTCATTTATTTTTTTCCCTTCTTGAGAGACAGATTTTGTAACTCGGAATTTTCTATTAACTGTCTGCTTTGATTCTGCCTCTAGGCTTTTGTATTTTTGTTCTAAACTGGCCTTCTCCGTTCTCTTTCGATTAAGTTCTGTCTCTTCTGCCGCCCTTTGCTTTTTAGAAGAATCTGCTTCATATATTGCTTTGTCTAATTCACTCTTAAGTGAGCTGATTATTCTCTCCAGATCAATCAGACTGGATCTACTATTATTATATTTTGCCTCTAGTAATTTCTTTTCCCTCTCCACAAGGTCAATTTGGGACCGAATTTTAGCTAATTCAGCTTCCGAAACAGTTTCTTTCTTATCTTCAGTCACTACTGTGTCATTTAGGTATTTTGACCCGCCTTCTTGTTTTTTTATTTGCCCGTCCAAAAGAAAGACGGCTTTTTTGGCATCTTCGGCTTTTCGCTTAGACTCAACCAAAAAACCTTCCTTTACTCGCAGACCAGCTTCGAGTTTGTCTAATTCTCTTTCGCGGTTAGATATTTGCAACTGCAATTTACTTCTGTCTTGCTGTCTTTTAGCCTCTTCTAACTTTTCTTGATCTTTTTTTGCTTCCTCGGCTAATTTCTTCTTATCAAAAGGATCTGGACCATCAGTTTTGCTTTTTGGATTACTTTTTAACATGAGAATATTCTACCACAAAAACTGGGGTTATT
The DNA here is from genome assembly GCA_964580125.1 of uncultured Candidatus Saccharibacteria bacterium. Taxonomy (GTDB): domain Bacteria; phylum Patescibacteriota; class Minisyncoccia; order Phycocordibacterales; family GWA1-40-21; genus CAIJXO01. The sequence goes on from CAZOJH010000039.1 coordinate 5,025, forward strand.
CCTTTTTCTTAGCACGATAGAAATCTTAATTAAAAAGGATTTTGTGCACCACGAACTTCAAGGTGCAGGTGCGGACCAGTTGAATTACCGGAATTACCAGAATAGCCAATAACCTGGCCTTGCATGACGGATTGACCAACTGATACAACGGTACCGCTCATATGACCATAGACAGTTTGCGTATTATTTGGATGCTGGATAACCACATAATTACCATAACCACCATTCCAACCAGAGTTTTTGCTAATAATTACAGTACCGGGAGCGGCGGCAAAGAGCTTGGTGCCGACTGGCATACCATAGTCTACAGAGTTGTAACCATGCAAACCTTGAGTCTTGTGTCCACCAATAAATGGTTTGATATAATAAGCATTATAATTAGGGCCGCCAGACTTAATAAGTTTTGAGGTTCCAGAGTTAGAGATAATTGAAGGCCTAATAGAAGAAGAGACCTGTCCATCAGGGATCATCAAAGTATCACCCACCGAGAGACTATCAGTTACCTTCAAATCATTAAAACTGGCTATTTCAGCTACATCTCCTCCATACTTTTTAGCAATAGTATTTAAAGTATCTCCTTTCACAACCGTGTGCATTACTCCAGACATTGGCAAAATAACTAAAGTTTGGCCTACTTTTAGAGCTGAACCTTTAGTCATATCATTAGCCCACAAAATAGTATTGGCCGTAACATCAA
>CAZOJH010000040.1:0-5711 GCA_964580125.1 uncultured Candidatus Saccharibacteria bacterium
CGCCATTTTATGACTATCGGATTAAAGCATTACAATTTTCAAAAAAAGAAGTTGGTAATCTGACAAAGTAAGAATATATTAAATTTTTGGAAAGGGGGGAAATACCACCAAAGAGAAATCAGTATCTTGGTATTTTGTATACCAATGACGAAATCAGAGAATTGACTACAGAAGAGAGAAATCAGTTTGATGAAAAATATAGGCAGAAAATTATAGTTGACCAGTTTCAGGGTAATATCGCGTATAAGGGGGTTGTTAAGGGAAGGGTAAAAATAATACTTTCCAATGGTGATTTATCAAAGGTAAATGAAGGTGATATTTTGGTCTCTCAATTTACACGTCCAGAGTATTTATCAGCCATGAAAAAGGCGGCCGCTATTGTTACTAATGATGGTGGTATCACCTGTCATGCGGCCATAGTGGCCCGAGAGTTAAAGAAGCCATGTATTATCGGCACTAAGATTGCCACTAAAGCTCTAAAGGACGGAGATTTGGTTGAAGTGGATGCGGATAATGGTATAGTAAGGATAATAAAATAAAAAAATGCAAGGAAGATATTTTAAAAAATTTGAGGGTCTAAATAGTGTTTTTTCAATCCAAACCGGTGCTATATTATTACTTAATAATCTAACTGATCACCTTCTTATTGCTGACGAGAAGGTTTTTTATAAAGAAGGTTACATTGTAGCTTACATGTTTCAGGCTGACATAAATAGAATAAGAGACTTTGTTTTTGCCAATATTAAAACTGATCCAGACTATTTGAACAAGGTATATAAAACATCCGTTTCAAAATTTGAAGATTTTGACAAAAGACATGATATCCTCTTAAAAGAAATTGATGATATGGATGATCCAGAGGAACTTCGTACTTGGCTTAGTGGTTTTTTAGATCTTAGTATGGATACGGTGAGTTTAGCTTATTTTGCTGAACTTTTCACCGGCTATGATGAATTTTGGCTAGGTTATACTGGATTAGCAAAAAGTGACTTTGATATTCTAATATCACCTGAGGAGCTAAGTTATACAAAAAAATATGATTTTGATTTGTCTAAAATAAAATTAGGTAAATCTACAAAAACTGCATCGGAAATTGCTGAAGAGTATTATTGGATTCATGGTAATTATTCTGCTGTTGATAAACTACAGAATGACGAAGTTATTAATCAACTTGAAAAAATGAGCTTAACGGATGCCAAGAAAGCTTTTGATGAAGATGAAGCTTACACATCAGATGTCACCAAAAGGAAGGAAATAATATGGAGAAATAATAGTGTGACTGCGTCTAACGCAAAAATCATAAATGCAATATCCTCGTTTATTGTTTTACAAGATAAAAGAAAATCAATCGCCTTAAAAACTAATTTTATATTCCTAAAGGCTGTGAACAAATTATTAGACATGTATACCTTCTCTAGTGACGAGAAAAAAAAGATTATTTCTTCTGCTTATCCAGTCTGGTTTACGGAAATGGAAAAGGATGAGCTACTTAGGATGAGCCGATCTGCTTATGATTGTTTCTACTTATCATTCACCGGACAAATTTTAGTAGGGGATGAGGCCTTAAAGATTTACAAAGAGGAGGAAGAGATTACCAACATGAAGGACTCTGCTGGCGAAATAAAAGGGAGGACAGCATTTGCTGGAAAAGTGAAAGGAGTAGTGAGAATAATAGTTAAGGGGGAGGATTTTCCAAAGTTTAAAGACGGAGAAATATTAGTGACACATATGACTAGACCTGAGTTTGTACCGCTTATTAAAAAATCTATTGCCGTGATTACGGACGAGGGAGGTATCACTTGTCATGCGGCTATTATCTCGCGTGAATTGAAAATACCTTGTATAATAGGTACAATGAACGCGACATTGAGGCTAAAGGATGGGGACATAGTGGAGGTGGATGCAAATAATGGCATAGTAAGGATTATAAAATAAAATTATGAAAGAAAATATTCTAGCGAGTGAAGAGAATAAAGTTGAGAATAATGTTCAATTATTAGACGAGAGAGTTAATGAAATTATTGCTCCACTATTAGAACAATATGAAACAATTCATGAGAATCCAGAATTGGGAGGAGAAGAATTTGAGACAGCTAAAATAGTCAGAGAGTCGCTTGAAAAAATGGGAATAAAAATCTTAGCAGAGGGTCTTGGCGGTGCTGGTATTGTCGCTGAAATTGTGGGTAAGGAAAGTGGGCCGACGATTGCGTTACGCGCCGATATGGACGCCCTACAGATGACCGAAAATAAAAGTCATGAAATAAAATCGGCCGTAGATGGAAAAATGCACGCCTGTGGACACGATATTCACACAGTAAGCCTATTAGGAGCAGCCCAGATTTTGAAAGAAAAGGCTGGTGCTGGAGATTTAGACGGGCGGGTAATTCTAATCTTTCAGTCAAATGAAGAAAAAGCAATTGATCGAGCCAGTGGTTCGATTCCTGTCATTAAATTTTTAGAGAAAAGCGGAGTAAGAAAAGATATAAAATCCTTTTTTGCTCTACATGTTTTAGCAATGTTAGAGCGAGGTACAATGGTCCTGGCCGATGACGTTCAGTACGCTGGTTCAAGCTTTGTAGATGTAAAACTTAAAACAGTCGGTGGACACGGTAGTGAAATAAAAGTATTACCAGACATTGATTATATTCTTTCTGATATCAAGGTTAGGATAGCTGATGCCCTTGTTGATTATTATGAACGTGATGAGGCTGTAGTAGATTCAATGGCTCCAAAGACTACTTATGAGGCTGATAATATTATTTTATCCTCTGGTGGTAGATCTTGGATTGTTCGTGTTATGACAGAAGATTATAAACGTGTCTCTAAAGAGATTCATGAAAAAATTAGAGGAATTATTCAAGAATCAGTCTCTTCTCACTTAGCTAGGACTCTGGAAAGAGCAGAAAGTAAAGGAATAAAGAAGAATCCAACCAACTATGATATTGAGCTCGATATCGTCATTAAACCCCACACTAGGCCGACAATTCACCGAAACAAAGACTTAGTAAATATTGTTAATGAGTCTGGCAAAAGGGTATTAGAAGATTTTAAGAGAATAAATAAAAAAAATCTAGCGACTGATGATTTTTCATTTTTCCTTGAGGAATTTAGAGGACAAGAGATACCTGGGGTATACGCAGCGATCGGAGGAGCAAATACTGAGAATGGTTATCCCAGCAAGCCTCATCACTCACCAGATTTTGCTGTGGATCCAAATGTAATTGGTGATTTAATTAAAGTGCATGTTACTACTGCCATAAGTTCTCTGGGTTACTTTAATAGTAGAATAAGTGGATAAATGGTATTATTAGAATTATTAATAATTAAATTATATGGAAGGAACACCAAATGAAAAAGAATTAATTGATCTCTTGGCTAGGAGATCAATAGATAGGGCGGCTGAAATTTTACCAGAAATGATAAAAATCTATGAGGATATTCATGAAAATCCTGAATTAGGAGGGCAGGAAATTGAAACCTCCAGGAAAATATGCGAATATCTGACATCACTCGGTATTGAAATAGTTGGAAGAGATATTGGGCTTAACCATGCAGATATTAGAGATGAAAAAGATAAAAAAGATGGTTTCAGCCGTGAAGCATACGGTACAGGTGTTGTCGCAATTATTCACGGAAGAGAGGGTGGTAAAACAATCGCTATAAGAGCCGATATGGATGCATTACCAATGCAGGAAGACGCTAAAAATCCAATTAAATCAAAAATACCAGGAAAGATGCACGCCTGTGGACATGATATTCATACTACTTCACTGCTAGGAACAGCAAAGGTCCTGAAGGAGCTAGCTGATAATAATGAGTTACCTGGAGATGTCGTTCTAGTATTTCAACCAAGTGAAGAAAAAACTCATCAAAAAGAAAGCGGGGCTGTCCAAATGATTAAATTTTTGCAGAGGTCTGGTTTACGAGAAAGAATTGACGCCTTTTTGGGCCAGCATGTTATGGCTGCAAAAGAGAGGGGAAATGTGAGTATCAGAGAAGGAATACAGTCATCAAGCTCTGGAGAGATTGACATCAAACTGGAAGGAAGTGGCGGCCATGTGATAAATATCTATGAGGATGAAATTCCAAATCTTAATGTTATTTTTGCTGAAATTACCAGTAGACTTCATGACGTTTTTAAACCCTTGTATCAAGAGAATAAAAGTATAGTGGCAAATACAAGAACTGATTTTAATAAGGGTGGATATAATGTTATTCCCTCAAGTGGTGAGAGTACTTTTGTCGTAAGGGTTAGTGATGAGAACTATCGTCCAATCGCACAAGAGATTCAAAATAAAATTAAAAGTGTTGTTCAGGAGGTAGTTGATGAATATGCAAAAGGTAAAGTAAAAGTAACTATTAGTCCTCGAATGGGATATAGACCAATTGTGCATAGAGATGCTTCACTAGTTAAATTAGCTCGTGAAGTAGCAGCTCAAGTCCTAGAGAAGCCAGTATTTGATGATGAATTTATGCCGGGTGGTGAAGATTTTTCTTTTTATTTAGAGGAACTAAGGGGAAAACAAATACCCGGAGCTTTTATGATAGTTGGTGGGGTGAATCCAGAAAAAGGCATTCCAAAAACAGCTCATCATTCACCAAAATTTAGAATCGATCCAGATGTATTAAAGGAAATGGCCGGTATAAATGTAGCTTTTGTGATTGATTTTTTATCGAAAAATGAAGAAGTATTAAGTTAATAATTAGATTTATAAAAATATTATGCCAATAAAACACCTTGTGAGCTCATCTGATTTAGTTAAGGCTGATTATGATCAGATGCTGGAGAATTTTAATTATTTTATGAAAAATGGTATAAAACCAGATTTAGCTCGTGGAAAAATAGTAGCGACTTTATTTTTTCAACCCTCGACAAGAACCATGAACGCTTTTCAGGCCAGCATAATTCGAATGGGAGGAGGTTGGATTGGTGTTACTGATGATAAGGCACTATCAATGTCCAAAGGTGAGAGTTTTGATGACACAATGAGAGAATACAGTACATTTGCTGATATTGTTGCCCTGCGTCATCCTGATGATGACGCAGCCGAGAAAGCTGCTGCCGTATCCTTTGCACCTATTTTGAACTGTGGATGTGGTTCACGAGAGCATGCTGTTGGTAGTGCTTGGATGGTAATGATACTAACTCACCACCTAAAAAAACCACTTGATGGACTAAAAATAGGTATTTATGGTACACCTGAGATAAATCGAGCTTCTAAGGCTATGTTGCCTATTCTTGGTATGTATGGAGTAGAGCTTTTTGTTGATGATTTGGGACATTTTCCTTTTCCTGAGGATATAGTAAAAAAAGCAAAAGATAATGGCCTTAAAAGTATCACTTACGGAAAGCTTGATGACTTTATTGGAGAGGTTGATATGCTAATTTTGACCAGGGGCTTACAAAAGGGAATCATCCCAGCTGATAAATTTCCGAAGGAGAAGGAGGAACTAATACTAAAGAGTTACATTCCTATTAATAAGGAGCACATGAAGAAAATGAAGAAAGATGCTCTTTTGTATATTATAAAGCCACGTATTTTTGAAATTGAAAAAGAAGTTGATTCTGATCCACGAGCCGCATATATGCGAGATGAGCCATATATTGAGGCAGGTGCGGCAGTTGTCGCCTTTTTCTTGGGCTTGAAGCCAAATAAATAGTTTTTTAAAAAAATGCAAGAAACACAAACAAATATTGAGTCAGTTGAAGG
>CAZOJH010000041.1:0-5569 GCA_964580125.1 uncultured Candidatus Saccharibacteria bacterium
CTATTGTGGCTGGTGATAAGAAAGGAAAAGTAGGTGTTGGTTTAGGTAAGGCCAATGATACTTCCTTGGCTATTGATAAAGCTTTGAGAAATGCTAAGAAGAATATGATCACTGTAAATACCACCAAGACCCTTTCTATTGCTCATGAAGTAGAAGCAAAATATTGTTCCGCTAGAATAGTTATTCGTCCTGCTCATGGCCGTGGTATTGTGGCTGGTTCCGCTGTTCGTAATGTGCTTGACCTAGCTGGAGTAAAAGATATCACTGCTAAAATCCTTTCCGGTTCCAAGAACAAATTAAACATTGCCCGCGCCACCATTGAGGCTTTGGCAAAATTAGGCAAGGCTCCAGTTAAAGAAATAGTAAAGCCTGTTTCTCCAGTAGCCGCTATAACTAAATAATTTTAATATCATGCAAATACATAATTTAAAAAGAAAAACTCCGCAGAAGAAAGTGATGATTGTGGGCCGTGGAGGTAAGAGAGGAAAGACATCTGGCCGTGGAGGCAAGGGTCAGACCGCTCGTGCTGGACACAAAGCTCGTCCAGAGTGGAGAGACTTTATCAAGCGTATGCCTAAACTCCGCGGTTACAGCTTCCAGTCTATATCTGGTGTTAAGAATCCTGTTATTGCTATAAACCTAGACCTGATCAATTCGGCTTTTAAAGACGGCGCGACGGTCAAACCTTCTACTTTGTTTGCTGCTCACGTGATAGAGCAGTACAAAGGCAAGAATCAGAAGATTAAAATTTTAAGTAGCGGAGAGATTAAGAAGAAGATTACTCTAGTTGGCTGTACGGTTTCAAAAGCGGCAAAAGAAAAAATTGAAAAGGCAGGAGGAAAGGTCTTATAAAATATGCAAAATTTCTTTAAAAAAATTAATTTGATTATCAAGGATCCATCTTTGAGAAAGAGAATTATTTTTGTGGTGGTTGCTCTAGTTATTTTTAGACTTTTATCTGTTATACCAGTACCGGGGATAGATTCTTTACAGTTGCAAAAGTTTTTTGCTAGCTCAGTTGGCGATGTCTTTGGACTTTTTAGTATTTTTTCTGGAGGTGGATTATCCAAGCTTTCAATTGTGATGCTTGGTGTTGGTCCGTACATTACAGCATCTATAGTGATGCAGCTTTTGACCATGATTTTCCCCAAGTTAAAGGAGATGTACCAGGAAGAGGGTGAAGCCGGAAAAGCCAAATTTACTCAATATTCCAGATTATTGACTGTTCCCTTGGCTTTGGTTCAAGGCGGGGCCTTTCTTTTGTTGTTACAGAAATCAGCCGCCATTGCTCAATTAAGTTCATTGGAGATGATCACTAATATGGTGGTAATAATTGCTGGCTCATTACTCTTAATGTGGATTGGGGAACTTATGACTGAATTTGGTATTGGTAATGGTACTTCCTTAATTATCTTTGCCGGTATTGTGGCCTCTGTCCCGGGTAGTTTAACTCAGCTTTTAGTTACCTTTACTCCATCTCAAATTCCTTTATACCTCGTCTTCATTATTGTCGGTATATTAGTGGTTTTGGGTGTAGTTATTGTTACTGAAGCCGAGAGACCAATACCGGTTACTTATGCCAAGCGTGTTCGCGGGTCAAAGGTGTATGGCGGAGTATCTACTTACTTGCCTTTGCGAGTAAATCAAGCGGGAGTCATCCCAATCATCTTTGCTTTGTCTATCCTGCTTTTTCCTCAGATGATTTTCCAATATTTAGTAAGTGCTGTTCCGTCTGGGGTGATAAATACCATCGCTACTTATATCCTCAATTTACTTAAGAATGGTTGGTTTTATTCTATTTTTTATTTTATTTTGGTTTTTCTCTTTACTTACTTCTATACTGCTGTCACCTTTGATCCACATGCTATTTCAGAAAATCTACAAAAGAACGGAGCATTTATTCCTGGTGTCCGGCCTGGACAACCCACTTCAGAATATATTGCTAAAGTGCTAACCAGGATTACCTTAGTGGGTGCCACCTTCCTCGGTGTTATTGCCGTCCTACCTCTTGTTATGAAAGCAATGACCGGTATTACTTCACTGGCTATTGGCGGTACCGCTCTTTTGATTGTTGTCTCCGTGGTGATTGATTTGATGAAAAAGGTAGATGCTCAGGTTTCCATGAGAGAGTATTAAACTATTTATGAAATTTTACGTCGTCGGGACGCCGATCGGTAATATGGAGGACATCACCTATCGGGCGGTGCGGATTTTAAGTGAAGCAGATTTGGTTTTGTGTGAGGATACCCGGGTAACAAAAAACCTTCTAAATAAATATAATATTAAGACAGCGACTTTTAGTTACCCGTCCGATAACTTAAAGCCGGCTGCTGACAATTCTAACCCTAAGGTGGAGAAAATTTTTGAACAGATTAGGGAAGGGAAAACGCTTGCTCTAGTCTCAGATGCCGGCACGCCCACTATTTCTGATCCGGGCTCTATTTTGGTTTCTAAAATAAAGGAGAACTTCTCTGAGATTGAAGTTATCGCTATTCCTGGACCAAGTGCGGTAATTTCCGCCCTTTCTATTTCTGGTTTACCAGCCTCTGATTTTAACTTTCTAGGCTTTTTGCCACATAAAAAAGGACGAGAGACTTTATTTAAAGAAATAGTAGGATCAAACAGGACAGTGGTCTTCTATGAATCTCCGCATCGGATTTTGAAGGCCTTAGTCTCTTTGGAAAAGTTTGTCCCAGAGAGAAAAATAGTGATTGCCCGCGAGCTCACTAAAGTTTTTGAGCAAATTGTTTCGGGCTTGCCCGCCGAAGTTTCAAAATATTTTACTGATAACCCGGATAAAGTAAGGGGGGAGTTTGTGGTTTTAGTGTCAAAGCTCTAATTGTTTAATTTTAAAAGTCCTCGGGTCGGTCCTGATAGGGACCTCAACCAGACATTTTAAAATCAAACAATCTTCGCTTTTCCAATTTACGTTCAAATAAGTGCGAGGTTTTAATTAGCTTTAATTTGTGCTATATTGTTACTACTTAACAGATTAATTACACTATAATGATAAAAATTTCTTCAATTACGGGTTTGGGAGTTTTAGTTCTGATTGTGGCCTCACCTTTTATGTTTATCCGGCAGGAGTGGAAATACTATATTTTGATGCTTAGCGGTTTGGCTATTATTGTCCTCTCGCTCATGATCAGAAAAGAATTACATAAGGTCATTAGGATTGTTCACGGAGTACATGAAGAAACAGCAGACACTTATGTCGAAAACAATCCGCAATAAATATTTTTATATTGGATTTTCAAGTATTGCTATTTTAATTTTAGCATTTTTAATTTTGCCAAAGTTTCTACCATCAGTCTTTGTCATCGGCCCAAAGATTGATTCTGCTAGCGTGATTGTACCGGTTGTAATTCCTGAAACATTGGTCCCAATAAAAAAAGTCGCCTCGCATGTAAAAACACCAGAAGCCGTGAAGGGGATTTATATGACCGCTTGTGTGGCTGGCACACCAAGTTTCCGAGCCAAACTTTTAAAACTAGCTAATGAAACAGAAATAAATTCCATCATTATTGATATCAAGGATTATACTGGGACTATCTCCTTTGATATTGACAGCCCAGAATTTATTGGCAACACCGGTGGCGGGTGCAAGGCAAAAGATATGGTGGATTTTATAGAAACCCTTCATCGAAATGATATTTATGTCATTGGCCGTATTACTGCTTTTCAGGATCCACAGATGACGAGAGCTCATCCCGACTGGGCGGTAAAAAAGTTTTCGGACAAGACGGCTGTTTGGAAAGACCGAAAAGGCTTGAGCTTTGTGGACGCGGGTGCTAAGCCAATGTGGCAATATTTAGTCAATTTAGCAAAAGCTTCGTATGAAGCTGGTTTTGATGAAATTAATTTTGACTATATTCGTTTTCCGTCTGATGGTGACATGAAGGATATCTATTATCCTTGGAGTGCCGAAATTTGGGCGGAAGCAAAAGCCAATGCGGCTACCTCGGTTATTGCCTCAACTACCGCTACCAGTACTAGTCAAGTGAAAAAATTAAGCGATAAGGCTATAGTGATGGAGAGTTTCTTTAGGTTTTTGCATCAAGAGTTGAGAGATACGGGAATGAAATTGTCCGTTGACTTTTTTGGGATGACCGCCACTAATTATGATGATTTGAATATCGGCCAAGTCCTGGAGACGGCAGTACCGTATTTTGATTATATTGCACCGATGGTTTACCCCTCGCACTATCCGGTGGGTTTCATGGGGTATAAGAGTGTGGCAGAAGTAAATGCTCACCCTTATGATATTGTCAATTTTTCTATGAAAAAAGCGGTGGATAGGGTCAAGGCGGTGGGAGGGGACCCGTTACAACTTCGTCCTTGGTTACAAGATAATGATTATCCGGTGTCTTACACCCCGACCATGGTTCGGGCGCAAATTCAAGCTACCTATGACGCCGGTCTCACTTCCTGGATGCTCTGGGACGCGGGGAATACTTATACGCAGAGTGCTTTGAATGTTGAATAATTGTCTTCTTTTTTGAAATATGGAACCAAAAATAGAAAAATCAATGGATAGAATCACATTTGCTAACGAACCTAAATTATCTGAACGCGAAGCGGATCAAAAATTCAATGAAACAAGAATCAGTCTCTTACCCTACGTTAAGGAGTATATTTCTAGTTGTGATTTATTTAGGGATAAAGAAGTTACCGTTACCTTTTCTCACCAGGGAGTTTCTTCGCTCGTGGCCATTATTGAAATTCCAGGGGAAAAATACGTTCTTAAAATTTCACTTTCGGAGAGTTATTCTTTTGGGGAGGGCCAATTTTTGCAGGCCTGGGAAAAAGTGGGGGTAAAAGTTCCTCATGTTTTTGAGACCGGAAAGATATTTAACCGGCCGTATACTGTAATGGAATATATTGATGCTCTACCTTTAAGTGATGTTCTGGATACTTTTGATGAGCAGAAAAAAATGGAGATTACTGTGGAAATGGGGAAAATACTTCAAACTATGCATACCTCAGTTGCTAGTGGTTATGGCCGTAGTTTGGATGGCCAGCCTGAGTTTGCCACCTTCAGGGACTGGCTAGAGAGTCCGGATATGAAAAAGAGATTTGACTATGTGCAAGAAAATAAATTACTCGGTGATGAACACGGTTCTTTACCTAAAATGTCAGAGATTCTTATTACTCACGCGGAAAAAGTCGGTAAAAGTACTTATTGTCATGATGATTTTGGCACTCCAAATATTTTTGCCACTGAGCCATTAACCGTGTTTGACCCTAACCCGCGGTTTAATGACGGCTATATTGATTTAGGCAGAAGCCTTTTTGGTAGTATTGCTTATGGCCGAGGTGAAGAGTATCGCGAACAACTGATTGAAGGTTATTTTGGCGCCTTACCTTATGACAAGCGGGCTCTGCATGCCTCCATATTGTTAGCCAGTTATATGAAATTACCCTACACTCATAAAACTAAAAGATTTGAGAATCTTAAAAGAGTTCAAGAGTATTTGATTAAAAATAAACATTTATTGGAAGATTAAACCGTATATCATCTCGGCTCGCCACTCCTATCCGTCAACGTCGTATGTCGACGGATTAGTCA
>CAZOJH010000042.1:0-531 GCA_964580125.1 uncultured Candidatus Saccharibacteria bacterium
GTAGAATAAACTATAACCTTATTTTCTTTTTTTATTTTTTTTCCCGATCAAATTTTATTTGATTTTGGGCAATTATTACTTATAAACTAATAAACTATTTATACATGCAAATAAAACCCTTCAAATCCTTCGTAAAATTATCGTTAGGTAATTTGTAACAAATCATTTTCCCTTTACGAATGGGGGTCACTAGACCCTGTCCAGACATCACTATTAGATGATGTGAGGCAGTGGCTATACTTATACCTAATCCCTTAGCAATTGCTGATACACAAAAATCTTTATGATTAAAAATGAAGCATAGTATCTTTAACCGGCTTTCATCCCCCGCTGTTCTCAGTAATTTTGCTAACTTGTTCAAATGCATGTTTGAATGATATACCCTATCAAAGTTCCTGTCAAGCTAAAATAGTGAAAGAAAATAATCAGCTGTATTGTATTAATAGCATCGAGGTCGAAATAATTTAATAAACATTAATAAATAACAACAAAATGAATAATAATAGAAAGATCGCGATGGGTTTAGGAGCG
>CAZOJH010000042.1:541-5534 GCA_964580125.1 uncultured Candidatus Saccharibacteria bacterium
TGTAGGTGGAGTTATGGTCGAAACAGCTGACGCATATAGGGGGAATCCAGCAGTAAAAGGACCAAATTATACTATGGAACGACATACAGCTATGGAGAGGGCATTTGAGGCAAACGATTACGCTGCTTGGAAAAATCTTGTAAAGAGTAGGGGCAGAATTACCGAGGTAATTAATAAGGATAACTTTGCGAGGTTAGCACAGGCTCATGAACTAGCCGAAAATGGAGATCTTGCTGGTGCGGCTAGAATAAGAGCCGAGCTCGGCTTAGGATTAAGAAATGGAGCAGGTAGAGGTATGAATAGGTAATTAGTAGTATTCAGATTAATACATCACCCCGAGTAATATCGGGGATTGATGTGTTATTTTTAAAAGACTGTTAGAATACACATATGATTGAAAGGCTCGAATTATCAGATGAAGAAATTGTAGACAAAGTCAGAACAACTGATTCGAAGCTTTATGCTGTAATTATAGAGCGATACCAGAAAAAATTACTACGTTACGCCAATAGTCTGATTAAAGATCAGGATAATGCAGTAGATGTTGTCCAGTCATCTTTTATAAAAGCATTCGTAAACCTGAATAGTTTTAATACCAAACACAAATTTGGGAGCTGGATATATAGGATAGTTCATAATGAGGCTTTAAACTTGATTAAAAAATATCCTGGTGAGACTCCTCTACTAGATGATGTTGATTTTAGAAGTGATGAAGATATTGAGGAAAACTTTATTAGAGGCGAGACAAAATCTTATGTTGAAAGTTGTTTAAAGGAAATTCCACTGCTTTATTCAGAACCCCTTTCCCTTTATTATTTAGATAATAAAAGTTATGAAGAAATTAGTGATATATTAAGAATACCTATGGGTACAGTAGCAATCAGAATTAGTAGAGCAAAAAAAATAATGAAAAAGAAATGTCAAAGGATATAAAAAACATTACACAGGATATAATGCTAAGGATAAAAGATGGTGAAATAAAAATGAAACCCAAAGCATATTTTATACTTGGTTCAATTTTTACCTTTGTTGGTCTGATTTTTACTGTAACAGCTTCTACTTTTTTAGTTGGTTTAATCAGATTCTCCCTTCGCGTACATGGCCCAATGGGCCAATATAGGTTTGATCAAATGATGGCCGGTTTTCCTTGGTGGACACTGATTTTAGCTATTTTAGGACTTACTCTTGGTATTTGGCTGATTCGTCAGTATGATTTTTCATACAAAATTAAGCCCTGGTTAATAATATCTGGCTTCATTCTCGCTATTATAATTGGTGGCTACATTATTGATATAATCGGTATAAATGATGCTATGTCACGACAAGGACCAATGAGGGGTATGATGCGTAATTATATTAGTAACGATAGTGCTGGAAGGCCGATTCGACAATAAAGAAATTATTTTAAGCCTAATCAAGCAGGAAACGTAAGGTAGAGACAAGACGGATTTTTTTGTATTCTGGTGAACCTGGATCCTTGTCAGTAATCTCAAATACTCCTTGGTTACCCCTTACAACTTTACCTAATGAGGTACCGGCATTTTTTGCAAACTGCTCAGCTGTTGTTTGAGCATTTTTTATGGCATCAGCTAGCATTTCTGGCTTAATACTGTTTATATCGGAAAAATCAAAGGTAATACTGTTTTGATTCAGAACTACACCCTTTTTAACCAAAAGCAGAGTCTCATTAGATGCGGATTTTGCCAGGTCCACTTTTTTGGTATAAACCGAAACCTGGTTAGTAGAATTATATCTGAACAGAGCATCCTTATAGGTATCTTGGTAAATGTTAACTGGTGCAATGTTAATCTCTGAATTATCAAAACCTTTTTGTATTAAAAATGTTTTGATTGCAGAGATATTTTTTTCTGTATCAGCATAGAGAGTATCGATGTCATTTGATTTTACCTCAAAATTTAGTGACCAGATAGCAATATCAGCCTTCACAATTTTTTCAGACAAACCTTTAACTTCAGCGTAAGAACCTTGCTTAGAGAAATCCCTAGCTGACAAGTATATAGTAGTAGATATTATTATGATTAAAATAATTACGCTTGCTGGCACAATCCATGATCTTTTGTTAGTTATTTTTTCCATTGCTTTATTTCTTAATAAAACCCTCAAGTGCTTTTAAGGCTTCTACTGGTACCATATAGACGACAGTATTACTTTGATCAGATGCCATGTCATTGATTGATTGCAAAGTACGTAAGTGAAGAGCGCCGGGAGTAGAAGCCAACATTGCTGCCGCCCTGGAAATATTTTCCGAAGCCGCTAGCTCTCCCTCCGAATTGATAATCACTGCTCTTTTTTCTCGCTCAGCTTCGGCTTGTTTACCGATGGTCCTTTCCATCTCCGCTGGTAGGCTAACATCCTTTAGCTCTACATTTTGTACTTTCAGGCCCCAGGCATCAGTCTCCTTATCCACAATCTCTCTGATTCTGTCAGCAATCTTATCTCGACTAGAAAGTAATTCATCTAATGTGACCTCACCCACAATATTTCTCATAGTGGTCTGGGCATACTGAGAAATAGCATAACGAAAATCCTCTACCTCAATAATCGCTTTATTAGCGTCACCAACTTTATAGTAAATAACTGCATTTACACGTACGGAGACATTATCTCTTGTAATAGCATTCTGATCTGGAACATCCACGGCTTTGGTTCTCACGTCCACCTTTTGATAAGTCTGAATAATTGGCCACACTAGTCTCCAGCCTGGTTCCATAACCGAAGTGAACTTACCAAAGGTAAATTTAACTCCCCGTTCATACTGGTTCACCTGGCGAACGCTTGAAATTACTAACACAAATACCACTATAGCAATTGTATAACCCATAATATTTTAAATTAATTATTAATAAGACTTTGCAGTATTATAGCAAAATAATCAACATTGTTACAATAGATATGTGCAAGGACTAATAAGGAATATAATGCGCAATTATATTCAGGAGAACAACATACCTGCGTCATTTAGGAATAAATATTTATTTTATAGGACACTATATTTTTCTTGAATCATATGCCCAGTGCAAGACCGCTTGTCTTTGTCGGCACCGACAAAAAATGTCTCCAGTTCGGCAATTATTAACAATTTGTGATATGTGCCTGCGCATAGCTAGCCACCTTTTAATTTGTCTGTCATCGTCTGGTGTTCTTCGTCCTAAATAATATCGACAGTACCACTGAAACCATCCCCGCGGGTCCTGTGGATGTATCCACCCCTTAGCTTGCCAAAATGAAAGTGACTGGCTAGCGTTTATACCAAAATAATTCAATTCCTTGTGTCGTTTTCCGTCCGGCGACAATCTGGCATCCTTCCACCAATCTTTTGGAAACTCCTTTGGTTTATCAGAAAAATATAATCCTCCAAATACACCGAGTCTGAGCATTTCCTTTGGTGACAGACTCGGTTTAAATCGTGGGTCAAAAGTTTTCATATTTTTAGCATTCATAACTCATAAGCCAATCTTAGTTGCGATCAAATAGGTTAAAACAGAAACAGAGGCCGTCAGCACTGCACCCCACACTAAATCAACAATAGTTACGAAAAGTGGCCAATCCTTAGCTACCGCCAAATTAGTCAGATCATAGGAGGCATAACAAACAAAACCAAATAGAGCTCCAAATAAAAGCGCATGCATCCATGAGCTTTTTTCCATAGCTGGAGTGATGACGAAAATAATGAGACCAACAATAAAAATCAAATAAAAGATAATTGCTACCGTCCAATTTATATTCGGCTTCATGAGCGTGCCGATTTGGGCACGGTAAAAATCTTTGGCTATCACTCCAAGCCAAATCATATCAATAGCAAAGAAGACTGGGAGTGCAATTGCGTACAATTTTATAAACATAGAATTCATTTATTTATTTTTAAATACTCTTCCGATAGAAAACAAGAGGGTGAGCAAACACACGATCACTGTGACAATAATGCTTGGATATTGTCCGTCAAAACCGCCAACAGATAAGTGTTTAAAAAGGATCCATAAATATGCCCAAACGAGCACCAAACCATAGGCAATATTTTTATCCTTGTTCATTCGTAAAATCCCAATAAGTGCTCCAGCGAGTAGAATAATACTTGTCCAGACAAAATCCTCTATGCCAAAACCATTCCAGCCAATACTTACTAGGAATACTGCAATATTAGCAATGGACGCAACTGTAATCCAACCAAAATAGATACTAAATGGTGCCCAAATAGAAAGTTTTTCAATTACTGAGAATTTTTCTAAACGAAGAACATCAGCGATCTTGATGAGCAGTATCAGTAACACCGCCATGATACAGACTGAAAGACTAATGAAATCATAGTGCCAAGCAAATATCCAGGAAATATTAGCAAGTGAGGTGGCAATAAAAAACGGATTGATTTTTTTGATAACTTCCTCTATTTTTTGATCTTTTTTAACAAACTGGTAAATCACATATACACCAAGTAGTAAATATATCAATCCCCAAATAGAAAAAGCTGGACCAGCCGGTGCAAACAGATTCGGATAAGCGTCTGATATTTCTCCAGTACCCCTATTATTAATTGGTAGACCGTTTGCCAGGAAATTCATAACCACCATAGCGATATAAGTTAGTAATACTAGAATCTTTATATATATATTTTTCATAAATAAATTATACCAGATAAATTATGAGACACATAATCTATTCAAATAGGCCTATCTTGTAATATAGTTTTACCACCTAACCAGTGACACCATATTAGTTTATAATTAATTATCATAAACAGTAGCTTCAGCTTTCATTTCATCCTTTATTTGCTGTAATTTATTTTGTATGTTTTGATCATCAGAATCACCTTCAGGAATAATATCTCTAAATTCTGCTCCAGGATCATTATCTTCTACATCCTCGTCTATCGCGTCAAATTCCTGCCTTAATTTTTCTATTTCCTGATACTCTTTTACTATTTCCACCCCACGCTTGTTTTCAATAATCCCGCGGGACTCTAATTCACTATAAGATC
>CAZOJH010000043.1:0-5505 GCA_964580125.1 uncultured Candidatus Saccharibacteria bacterium
ATGAGGTGTAAACGAATGACGAGGTCCCGGGTTCAAACCCCGGTCTTGGCTCCAAAAGCAAATAAATTTATTTGCGCCGGGGTTTGAACGGCGGAACGATGTTTTGGTAGCAATCAAAACCGTGAGCCGGTGCCCAGCCTAAAATTTCTGACGAGAAATTTTAAGGCGAGGGCTAGTCCCGGTCTTGGCTCCAATCAAACCTTTTCAATCATTTCTAAAATGATCCTTTTGAGTTTTACATTATTAAAATAAACAATTATCACTCCGTATTCAGATTTATACTTATAAGTCCCCTCACCCCGCACTTTGGAAATAATTGTCTTGTAGAATTGATTTCTTTTAATATCTAATTCCTTAATCCAATAGGCTAGAGCCTTTTCTTTATTAATATCTTCAAAAATCTGCAAACTAAATCTAAGTCTATCTTTACTCACACCGCAAAACTTATCCAGAAAATCAATAAATTTCTTGACCATTTTGGCATCAGTATTAGTCAGTCGTACTGCCCCTTTACCTCTCTTTAGCCCTTCACCCCAATAAATACCCAGTCCTAGACCAAATAAAATACCTTGCTGTAACGTCCTTGGTTGCTTCATAAAAAAGGGGTCTCCATCAGGATTTCTTAACTCATAAATAGCATCAGAAATTGTTCTCTTCTTTATTTCATATTTTGCTAGCCAATAGTTAATCTTGTTTTCAGAGCACTTAACATATTTAGCAATCTGAGCAGTAGACTGTTTTCTCTTAATATAATAATCAACCAAAAAGTTCTTGGGTATTTCTTTTCTGTTTGGTAGACTAAGTACTATCATAGTAGTAAGTATACCAAACTAATGAGTGGTGTCAATTATATTAACGACCTACATTTTTGAAATTAAATCAGTAATACAGACTAAGCTAAAAGTAAATTTTAGACTTTATTCTAAAACAAACTCTGAAGAAACTCGAGGGTGTTGTTTTTTGCTTTAATAAAGTAAAACTGCGAAAAAATTTGACAGATATACAACAATATGCTATGTTGTTGTCTAGATAAAGCTCACTAAATTCACTAGACAACAATCAACCGAAGGAGCAGTTATGAATGTATTGATAGTTGAAGACCACGAAGCGACCTCGGAAAATCTGGCGGCTATTTGCAAAGATGAGTTTGGTTGCAATGTTTGTCAAGCAATCGATCTCATCAGTGCAAAAACGGCACTTAACGGACAAGAGTTTCAGCTTATCGTTTGAGACTACAACCTTCCAGATGGAACGAGCATTGAGATGATCAAGGTCGCAAAGGCAAAGTTCCCCGAAGCTACCATGATCGCAACCAGTAGTCATAAGGATAAAAGGCAGGAACAATGTGAAGCCGGATGCACATTATCTGCCGGACCGTTTGACGCAAGCGATGTTCTCCGCGAAGCACTAACCAAGCTGTGTAAATAAAGAGTGGTTATCACCATTCTCAATTTTCCCGCGATCTGAAATATGATCGCGGGTTTTATCTTGCTAATTTTCTGTCGGCTCTCAAAAAATCTTAAGTATAAAGCTCCCACGCGCTTCCGAGCATGCAATTAGAAATCTTCACAAATTTTAGATAAAGTAGATTCTAGCGAAATCATATAATCGCTCCAATCAAAATCAAAGAATCCCAGGCACACGAGGTGTCTGGGATCTTTGTCGGGCTCTCATTAAATTACAAGGTTGTAGCTTAATGAGAAACAGGCATGGAACTAACAATGACTTGAGTTTTATCAAGTAGTGTTCCAGCCAAGTCAAAGAACTGGAGGAGGGTGTTCTCAAATGCCTGGAAGACGTCTGGCAGAAGAGAGCGAAGGATCAAGATAGTCAAACCAAGTCCCAATGCTCCTAAAATTCTCATAATTTTAAAAGAAGGGGGCTTTTAAGGCGTCCGACAACACCTTGGGTAGCTAATTGACCCATATCCCCTCCCCATAGAAATTTCAATAAAGTCAAAATCTCCGAGGGGAGGGTCTCCTGGTTCTTTGTTTTCAAACAGCTTTCAGCTCTTATCTCAATTAGAATATAGCATATATGCTATATATTTACAAGTAGACACTAAGCTATAAATAGGTTATAAATACATAAAAAAAATTAGTTCGACTCCAGCCAGGAGGACACAATTGTGGGATAAATTTCTGAGGTAGTGATAGTAAGTCTTTTATAGATATCATTTTTTGAGGCCTCAATGGTAATTATTTTGTCTGGCACTGAACCAGAAACATCGTAGGTGCACAGTCCCCCATTATAGTTTAGTGTACCAGTACCAGTTAAGCCAGGAGTACTTCTTATCTGCATTAGGAGATTCTCTCCACAATACATAGCTATCATCCTAACATCGGCCGAACTGGAATAAGATTTAATTCTATTGGCTGAAAAAAAGGCAGATTTGTTTGCCGCCAGGGACAAAGCCACCACAATGCTTGCCAAGACAAGCATTACATAAAGTAGGGCAAAGCCATATTCTTCTTTAGGGGTTTTTATTTTCATCTTAATGTCACTGTTGTTACCCGGGTGGTAGAGTAAGCAAGCTCAGGCTTGTTATTTGGGTTGGTTGCTTGAATAGAAAGTGAAACTCTAACTGCTCCCTTGGTACTTGGAGCGGAAATATTTTGGAAAGTAAGACTAGTTATCTCAACTGTACCACTAGAGATTGGGATTGCCCCAGACCCACCTCGGCTGACCAAGACAGCTAAAGCCGAGATAGAAAAAATTGTGGGATTTTCAGCCGGAACTGAAGCAACGGCTAAAGTGAGCTCAGTGGAAGTAGCCCCCACAGACGGACCAGTAATAGCACTAGCATTACGTACAGACTGAGCAATCTCGTACATAATTGCTCCGGCTTGATATTCCACCTCAGTCAAAACTTTATTTCTCTTTTCACTTTTAGAGGTGTTTACCAAAAGAGAGGTCACAGAGAGCATTAGAATAGACATGATCGCCACTGCTATCAGCGTTTCAACTAATGAAATTCCATTTTTATCAATTAAAAATCTTTTCATTTTGAATTAAAAAATTACAAACGATGAAGAGCCACTGCAAAGGCATGTTTAATATTATTCCCTGTTGCTCCTATACTATCTATAACGTTGGTCGCTCCGGCGGTTGAAATAAATTTACGATATCCGGCCCGAGAGAAGTCCGCCGTATTTGTTCCGTAATCATAGTCTTCAGTCCAACCTCCACCTTGTGTAAGCGGCGGAGAAAAAGTTCGGACAGCACCATTATAAATACTTGGAAACATCAGGACAGTAGTGTTAGAGGCTGATAGTGTTACACTACCGGCTCTATAGGTCGTATTATTAGTTATATATTCGACATTTGAAAAAGAATCTATTGGATTTGTAATATCAAAACACCCTCGATAGGCAGAGATAGTCACCGCCAATTTAGAGCTAGAAGTTAAACCGAAAGTGTAATTTGAAATTGACCCCTCGCCTGATCCAGCCACTTTATAATACAAAGCTTGATTATAATTACTATTTTTATGACGACCAAGAGAAATCCAGCCTGCTGGTATAGCCGATAAGCGGTCCGTACTATTAAAGTGCAAAATATGGGCAAACATTATGTCTCCCTGTGTCACACCAGTAGGTTTAGCCACTACAGCCGAGACTGAGCCAGCGCTATCATAAGTGGTTCGAGTGCCAACCAAAGCTGAGGCTACCGAACAGATAGCGGTAGTGGTAAATGTCCCATCGGCTGAATACGCCGTGCCGGTACTGTTAATAGCATAGCCACGGTAATAGTATAAAGTTCCGGAAGTAAAACCGGTGCGTGCTTGAGTAAAGACACCGAGAGTGGTACCGCCTTCAGCCACACAGTTTGTAATAGGAGCTGGTGTTGTTCCCCAACAAGTTCCCCGAGCGGTAATTGAAGCGGGAAGACCAAGAGAAGTGACCTCCGCACCAAGAGTAGCTGTGATTGAAGTAATGTTTGTAACTGTCGGAGTTGTAACTGTTGGAATAATATTGGCGGAGGCAGTAGTAAATGTTCCGTCGGCTGAATACGCCGTGCCAGTAGTATTTATGGCGTAACCTCTATAATAATACAAAGTTCCAGCCGTAAACCCAGTTCGGGCCTGAGTAAAGACACCGGTCGTGGTAGCTCCTTCTGCTAAACAATTTGTAGTTGGAGCTGGTGTTGTCCCCCAACAAGTCCCGCGAGTGGTTATTGAATGTGGAACTCCAGGAGATGTTACATTAGCTCCAAGGGTAGCTGTGGTCTGAGTGATAGAAGTGGCTGTTGGAGTGGTGACCGTTGGAATGACTAATATTTCTTCATTTGTAATGGTACAAGATTTTGTAGCACCGCTAACCAAGATTATTGACCCCGTACCGTCACAATCACCGCTGAATGTCTGAGAGTAAGCAGGGTCAACTGTTTCGGACACGGTATAAGTACCAGAATTCTTAGCCGTAGCAACACCGAGACTAACAGTGGTAGCACCCACCTTATATGGTGCAAAATTAGATTCTACCGCCGTGCCACCGTGATTTATTATATTTTTGTAGACCGAAACATAAGCTAATTTTTCCTCATTAGTGACAGTACAGGTCTTGGTAGTACTAGAAACCAAGGTCACTAAACCATTTGAATCACAATCACCACTAATAGTAGCTTCATACTCAGCATCAGGTACTTCCGAAACCGTGTGTGGTCCAGAATCAAAAGTGTTGAGAACACCAGACACCACTGGATTACTATCTACCATGAGAGAAAAATCAGAAACTACTTTACTATTGCCGTGATTTATTACCACCTTATTTACCACAAGCTTTGAAAGATTTTCCTCATTAGTAATTAGACAGACTTTAGTACTACTAGCTACTACAGTCACTTCACCTAGAGAATTACAATCTTCACTAAAGGTTTGAGAGTAATCTGGATCAACAGTTTCTGATACAGTATATGTGCCAGGCTCAAACTGATTAGCTACCCCCACTGACACAGTGGTAGTCCCCACCTGGTATGGAGCGAAGTCCGTTGCTACCTTTGACCCACCATGATTAATGACCAGCTTATCAACTGTTAGTCCGGCATTATAATCCAGCTTGTGCCAATTAGTCAGGTACGTTTTTAGGGTAACAGAATTTGCTGGTGAATTTTGGCTTGACCAGGAAACGGTTGCTACCACTTCCTTCACCGTCGGACTTATATTAGTAACTTCCAATACTCTACTATAGATTCCAGTAACATCAGAAGAACCTGAAAGAACCCATTTATTTCCCGAATCAGACAGACCATAAGTACCATCCGTTAGACTTGTAAAGGATTCATCACGAATAGACCTAGCGGCTTCAACCCCCTCTTCTGCTAGCCATAAGGCAGTGGACTTCTGGTCCGCTCTTTTTACTAGCATATCCGCACCGATATATATTTCATAGGCAACGGTAGCCAGGACAGAAAAAATAGCAATCGCAACTATGGTTTCTACCACTGTCATCCCTTTTTTATTTTTTGTAAAAGAAAAAATAGTCATTGATTCAAAAGATAAATTTG
>CAZOJH010000044.1:0-4159 GCA_964580125.1 uncultured Candidatus Saccharibacteria bacterium
AAGTTATATTTTATGAAATATAGTACAAAGAAAAAAAATAAAAGTAAAAATAAAACAAAAAAACAATTTTTATTTACACCGATGAAGATTTAAATCCGCACACCCACCAAAGGTGGGTGCACGTTTTAATTGATATATCGGTAACGTTGCCATTGAAACATATAAATAGCACGCCAACGGCGTGCGAATTTAAATCTTCAATGGTGTAATCCAAAAAATCCTAAAAAATCATTTGATGTGTATATTGATAAAAATCCAAAGGATACAATAAGTATAAAATATACAACATTAGAAGACGTTAAAAATACTATTGATAAATTAGAAAAATTATACAAAAACAAAAAATATACACATAAGCGTATATGGCAAGTAGGTATGATTATGTATGTTCGTCTAAAAGTATTGAAGGATAAAAAACCCAAGCAATATACTTTGGCAAATAAATATTTTACTTTTTTAGGAAAAAGGACAAAACTAGATGACACATCCAGATATAAACTTTCATTTACACCGACGTTGCTCTAAAATGCTTACACCTTTTTACATGTCTAATTCTATTATTTTTCTTCTAAATTTTTTAATCTTTCATCCACAATTTGTAGAATATTATAAATTGCTTCTAAATGTGTAACAAGTTCTTGGTCATAGTATCTTGCTAATGGAACTGATTTAGAATATCTATTGTTATTAATCGCAGTTTTCTTTTCAGATAATACATCATTTATGACATTAAAATTATGGTATATTGATGTTTTTTTATCACTTTCATCTTTTTCTTTTTTTTGTTTTTCTAATTCCAATATTCTTAATTGTAATTTTTGTATTTCATCTGTATATGAACTCATCTTAAAATATAAATACTATTTTTTTGATTATTATTTATATTTCAATTTTATTATAAAATAGGCGGTTTGAAATGAGAAAAGGTTTAAAAATATAACTTTGTTTTATATTAGGATGTTGAAATTAATCAAACATGATTTAGTTGATAATAAATATAGCCTTAGGAGAGAAGGAGGAGAAGAAGAAGATACTAATATTATATTCCTGAAATCTATCCATGAAAGTTGTCTTCTTTCTGGCTCTTCTATTCATGGTAATACGATTTCTTTTTATGCGTCATCGATTCAAACTTTGAAAGATTTTTGTTTTACACCTTTTTCCATTTCAAACGCCGACAAAGTCGACGGAAATGAGTTAAAAGGCAACGTTAGAAAAAAATGTTCATATAATACCGCCATTCACCTGGTCTGTTCTTTATCCAAACAGCAGCAATATTTAGAACACTATGGATATAGTTTTTATGGTATTCATTTATCGGATATTTTAGTTATTGATGGTTGTCGTTTTGCGAATATTAATTTTGAAATGTGTAAAGAAATTGATCTGGTGTCTTCTTCGATTACTTTATATTCGCCTTTTACTAGGAGTGAGCGCGGTTTCTTCTCGCCAGAAATGCTTGCTACTCGTCATTTACCCTCATCTCTCCATTATAAGACATATTATTATAGTTTAGGATTGCTTTCTCTTCATTGTTTGTTTGGTGAATGTCTTGATTGTGTTATTGTTGACATTTTAAAACCTATTGTCGGAACTAAATTGTATTTTTTTATTTTAAGAATGCTAGAAACAAATCCTGAAGAAAGACAAATGATTTTTGTTTAGTTGTCTTGTTTTGATTGTTTTGATTGTTTATTATCTCGTCATATGTTAAATGAGTCTACAAACAATGAAGAAAAAGGGGATTATTAATTATGGAACAAAAAGATCCGATAGAGGGCCGGGAGGGGTCTGGCTTTCTCGTGGACCTTTTGGTCACGGAAGTGAGGGAGGATCGGCTATCGGTGCTCTAGGACCTGTCGGCTTTTCTATAAACGGCGGCACGCGTTCTTCCGGCTATATCGGTAAAACAAGCGCAATGAGTAAGAACGGCACACCTTATTTGGGCATTTTTCCCAGGGGTAGTGGTGGTGTCAATGGTCGTTATCCCGGAGGTCCTGGTCTATTGACGCCCGGTGGTCTTTCTCTCGGTCTTCCTGAGTCCAAAATGAATTGTCCTCCTGCTCGTGTTATTACTCAGGGATTACAGGCCGGGTTTATTAAGCCGTCCGTGTTATCTACGCGAGGTATGTTGGAAACGAGATTTAGATATTTAAGAACTGGGCAATACCCGAACTACTGGGTTCAACCTGTTTATCCTACTGGAACACAAGATGATAATGCGTCGCAGTGGTTATATATTCAGAAGAAGGCGGCTGCGAATATTTGTGTTAATGATACGAATAAACCTGAAATATATGTGGGTAATGTTAAATGTAATTCGGCTGGATGTAATATTAATGAGTCTAGTATTGTGTCCAATAGAAAGAGTGGACAATACCGACCTTATGCGACGATTGATTCTGCTGGACTTTATACCAAATTTATTAATGTGGCTCAAACCAGTTCTCAATACACATTACAAGTTCAACGGCTATGTTCTAATCCTACTGGTCGTTTGAAACCATTCCCTTTTGCTACCAATGGGGGGACTGGAAATGCGTCTGGAAGTTTTGTGCCGCCGCCTATTATGCAAATATATTATGATACTCCGCCGGCGTGGTATTGGAATGATTCTGGGTTGTCTGGTGATACGCCCAATGTAGAGCCGCCTTTTATTTGATTTGGGTGGGGGTTGGGTTGGGGTTTTGATTTTTTGATTTTTTGATTTATTATATTTATTTATAATATAATGAAGACACGTTTAGCTAGGTCGTCCTTATATAATAGATTTATGAGTGGTAGCAGTAGCGGTGGTAGCAGTAGCGGTAGTGGATGCGGTAGCGGATTATTTGGTGGAGGTAGTGCTAAGAGTAAAGGAGTAGAGTTTTTGAAATTGTTGAATCAAAAAAAGAGTTTTTTAATTCTTGTATTTGCGAATTTAATTGCTCAACTTGGTATTACGTATTATGTGATGATGAACTATGCTACTAGTGGTGCTGCTAATAGTGCTGCTGCTAATAGTGCTACTGATAAGAGTAAACAACCTACTGGTCAATTTTATTTGCTATTTTTTCTTCAAATAATTATTATATTTGTCTTGGCATTTGTTCCTATGCCGGCTTGGCTTAAATTTATTATCTTTTCTGTTTTTTCTGCGTCGTTTGGAATATCTTTATCTTATGTGAAAAATATGGTTTCGCCTGGACTGATTCAAACTGCGCTTGCTGGAACCATGGGGATTTTTGCCGCTATGTTTTTACTTGGATTACTATTGATCATGTTCGGTATCCAATTGGGTTTAGGGTTTGGCTTGTTTTTATTCTTTTCTTTATTGCTTCTTATTATTATACAAGTGGTGACAATGTTCGCAGGAGGTGAGTCGTATCCTACAAAAGCGTTTGCTCTTGTAAGTCTGATCCTTTTCTCTCTCTTTATTATTTATGATACTAATACAATTCTACAAAGAGAATATTATGGAGATTTTATCACTGCTTCTATGGATTACTATTTGGACATTTTAAATGTGTTTTTGGATTTGGTATCTTTTGGTGATGGAAATAATTAGGCGGTGGTATTAGAAATAAAATATAATTGTATTATAAAATGACTGAGGTGGCTATAGGTATAGGTGCTACTATTTTAGCTGCTGGTCTTGGCTACGCTGGATATTCATTATATAAAAAACGTAAAACAGATAGCATATTGAGCCAGGGTACCCCGGTAAATGTAAATATTGCTCTTCCTGTTGATGCTAGTGCTAATGCTAATGTTAGTGCTAATGCTGATGCTAATGTTAGTGCTAATGCTGATGCTAATGCTGATGCTAATGCTAATGCTAATGCTGATGCTAATGCTAGTGCTAATGTTAGTCCTGATGCTAATGCTAATGCTAATGCTAATGCTAGTGCGGAGGTAGTAAATGAGAAAGGAAATGTTACTCTTGGTGGTGCTAGTAGAAAGAGTCGTAGTCGTCGTCGTCGTATTGCGAAAAAATAAGAAGAAGAATAAGAAGAAGGCGAGGAGTCGTTCAAAGATGTAATATAATTATATTTTAGTAGTATAATTATGTCTAGTCATAGTTTGGATTATGATTTTGTAGCTGATCCAGAGAATATTTTTGCTCGTGCTAATAAGGTGATGGAATTGCGAATTTTTATTGATTGTGATGCTTGTACTG
>CAZOJH010000044.1:4259-5273 GCA_964580125.1 uncultured Candidatus Saccharibacteria bacterium
GTTCTGGTTCTGGTTCTGGTTCTGGTTCTGGTTCTGGTTCTGGTTCTGGTTCTGGTTCTGGCAAGGATTCAACCTCAACCGGTGGCTGAATTTCCTCTATTTGAGCAGGAACTTCTTCAACTTCTTCCACCTCTATATAGGGAGGTGAGACCGATACTGATGCAACCACTGGAACTATCGGTTTTATTGGCTCATCAGAAATTGAATTCAGGATCTCTTGAACGTTTCGTTCCTGTTTTGAATCCCTATAGATTGGATCAGATTTTGGAGTAGCTATTGAGCCTGGCCTTGGTTGAAAAGCAGCGATACCCGTTGCGGTGGCTGCGACCAGGATTCGATTTGAAAAAGTTTGCGCCATGATGAACTTGCGCCACAGTGCCACTTCAACAGTGGCCCCTTGCGGCAGCTTTCCAAGTAAAAGCCTTTGGCCTTCTGGAAGGATAACTACGTGTGGCCCCCCAAATCGAGGCCAGTTAGAAACGACCGAAACGTCATCCTGCTTGAACAACTGAGGTTCATTAACTTCAGAAATGTAATCAGTTCTCTTAATGCCTTCTCTGGGACCTTGCGAATCCAAATATATTGATTTGTCAGATTCACCAGGGAGTTTAATAGTCGCTAAAACTCTTAAATCTGAACGCAGCGGAACTGAATTTGGATCGAATTGAATGCGATCAAAAGCCACGAGTCACCCCTGGCTCAATTAAATCTCCAGAAGAACTCGCCTGTCTAGCGTTTACGACTAGCAACACGAAGTCCACCAGCAGCAACCATTGCCAGGATGCCTAGTAGCAGCAACACATCTGGGCGCTGGCCACCGGTATTGGCAAGCCCGGTCTTCTTCTTTGGCTTTGGCACCACTGCAGTGTCTTCAACGGTGATGATCAAGTTGGCATTTGCCAGCATTCCCATGCCGTCGTGGATGATGTAAGGGATTGTGGCTTGGCCGATAAAACCATCACGTGGTGTGAAAGTAACCTGACCAGTTGTTGGTTCAACAACATAAAGGCCATC
>CAZOJH010000045.1:0-4923 GCA_964580125.1 uncultured Candidatus Saccharibacteria bacterium
ACCTCAAGACGAAGCTCGTGCCGCGCCTGCTTCGGGCAGTGCTGATGATGGCCGCGTTGATCACGACCCTGATGTGTGTGGTCATGGCCATCTTCGCTCGTAGCATCTCAATCCAGTGGAAGGAACAGGGTATGCACTGGTTGGGTGCAATTCTTTACACCGCTGGTATTGTCCCCACTGTTCTAGCAGCCGTGTTGGTTATCCTCGGCTGTCCGTACATCATGTTCAAGTCAGCCAAGGATATTGATGTCATGACTCAGGCTCTTTACCTCCCCCAACTGGCCGGGTCATTCAGGAGGAACATCAGCGCTCTATTTGAGGGCGAACCGAAAGATGATGACTGGAAGGCTTAACCCTCCTCAAGTCCTAACGGACTGAGACGAACCGCCCCTTTGGCAAGGGCGGTTTTCAAATGGAAAATTGCGGTTGTATTCAGTAAATAAATTTGGTATAATAGTAAGGTTATGATTATCACTTATCAAGGAGTGGAGTTTTTCAAAGTTCAGTTTGGAGATATTATCTTGGCCTTTAATCCCGTTTCTAAAGAATCCAAGTTTAAATCAAGTCGCTTCTTTTCTGACGTGGCGCTTGTTTCTACAAATCATCCAGATTTTAATGGAGTTGAGAATCTTTCATATAATGGTAAGGACCCACTTGTTATTTCTGGTCCCGGAGAGTATGAAACAAAAGGCGTTTTTGTAAAGGGTTTCCAGTCCAAGACAAATTATGGCGGTAAAGAAAAGATAAATACTATCTACATCGTAATCCTAGAAGGTATCACTCTCTGCTTCCTGGGTGCCTTATCTGACGAAAAGCTCAGTCCAGAATTTTTAGAGGCGATTGAGGATATTGATATCCTGTTTTTACCAATTGGAGATGATGGCGTTTTAGATGCCAAGAAAGCAAATAAATTAGCAGTTACTCTTGAACCTAAGATAATTATCCCCATGCATTATGGGGATGTTGGTGCTAGCGGTGCCTTAAAGTCATTTCTAAAAGAAACTGGTGAAGAAGGAGTAAAACCGATTGATAAATTGACCATTAAGAAAAAGGATTTAGACGGCAAGGAGGGTGAAATCATAATTTTAAGTCAGTCTGTGTAGGTCATTCAGATAAATTAATTATAATATGAGTATTTTAGCCAAAATCAGACAAAAACCAGATAACCAGAAGAAACTTTTTTCATTTATGATGGCCATAATCCTAACCTTGGTTATTGTTGTAGTTTGGTATTCCTTTATTAGTAATACTGGGCCTAAACAGATTGCTGGGGAGGAAACGCCAAACACTCTCTCTTCTCTTAGCCCAATGCAAGTAATCAAGGACGAGTTTTCCAAGGCTTTTTCTAATCTTAGTGGCAAAGTATCTGGTTCAGACGGTAATGCTAGTAGTACAGTACCAATAGAAATAGTCACGGACAATCTAGCTGGTACCAACACTGAGGATATTGGGACTACCTCAACGAGTTCAGAAGAAATAATAATTTAAAATCATGGCCAAGGAAGAAAACAAAAAAGAAGAAAAGGAAATTGTCGCTGAGCGAGGTATTTCTAGTCGAAGTATTACGACAGAAATGAAAGAGTCGTTTATTGACTATGCCATGACCGTTATTACTGACCGTGCCTTGCCTGATATTCGTGATGGTTTGAAACCGGTGCACCGTAGAATACTTTATGCCATGCACGAGATGGGATTGACGTCAGGTGCCAAAACTAGAAAATCAGCCGCGGTAGTTGGAGAAGTGCTAGGTAATTTCCATCCCCACGGTGATGCTTCCGTATATGAGGCCATGGTTAAGATGGCTCAAGATTTTTCACATCGCTACCCTCTAATTATAGGTCAAGGAAACTTTGGTAACATTGATGGTGACTCGGCTGCCGCCATGAGGTATACGGAAGCCAAGATGTCCAAGATTTCTGGTGAATTGCTAAAGGACTTAGAAAAGGAAACAGTTGAGTGGAAGCCAAACTATGACAACACCAGGAAGGAACCCGCTGTTTTACCAGCCGCTTTACCTAACCTTCTTTTAAACGGAACTCTGGGTATCGCTGTGGGTATGGCTACTAATATTCCTCCCCATAATCTAAAAGAAGTAGTAGAAGCGACAGTCCACCTGATTGATAATCCCGAGGATACCACCGAGGACTTGATGCAGTTTATCAAAGGGCCAGATTTTCCAACTGGTGGAATTGCTTACA
This sequence comes from uncultured Candidatus Saccharibacteria bacterium, assembly GCA_964580125.1. Lineage (GTDB taxonomy): Bacteria > Patescibacteriota > Minisyncoccia > Phycocordibacterales > GWA1-40-21 > CAIJXO01. The sequence continues at coordinate 2,199 of CAZOJH010000045.1, forward strand.
ATCAAAATGACATTAATCACGCTTATGCCACAGGCCGTGGTGGGGTGGTAGTCCGCGGAGTAGCAGAAGTGGTTGAGGATAAAAAGGGTGCCTATCAGATTATCATCACTTCTATTCCTTACCGAGTAAATAAAGCTGAGCTCATCATTGCTATTGCTGATTTGGTCCGTGAAAAAAAGATTGAGGGAATCAAAGGTCTGCGTGACGAAAGCGCTAAGGATCTTCGGATTGTGATTGATCTCAAGCCATCTGCTCAACCCCAGAAAGTCTTAAACTTTATATATAAACATACCCAGTTGGAGGAAGCCTTTCATTACAACATGGTGGCTTTGGTTGGCGGTGTACCTCAGACCCTATCCCTAAAATCTTTCTTAGATGAATTTATTGATCATCGTAAGATAGTTGTAAAAAGGAGAACAGAGTTTGATCTAAGAAAAGCCGAAGCTCGTGAGCATATTTTATTTGGACTGAAAAAAGCTCTGGATCATATCGATGAGATTATCAAGCTGATAAAGAAATCAAAGGATATTGAGGATGCTAAGCATAATTTGATAAAAGCCTTTAAGTTTTCCGAAATTCAGGCTCAAACTATTGTGGATATGAAGATTGGTCGTCTCACTGGGCTAGAAAGACAAAAAATTGAAGATGAGCTCAAAGAAGTACAGACCCTGATTAAATATTTGAAGGATATCCTGTCTAGTGCTAAAAAGATACTTGGCATAGTTAAGACTGAGCTAGAGGAGACGGCTCTAAAGTATGCTGATGACCGAAGGACGAAGATTGTAAAGCAGGGCGTAGGTTCTATGTCTGATGAGGACCTGATTCCCGACGAAGAAAATGTCCTGGTTCTGACAACTGGCGGTTATATCAAGAGAACAAACCCTGATGATTATAAAAAGCAGAAACGTGGTGGGGTAGGGGTAGTGGATTTGGATACTAAGGACGAAGATTTTGTGGTGAATTTTCTGACCGCTACCACCCACAATGATATTCTTTTCTTTAGCGATAAAGGCAAGGCTTATCAGATAAAAATGCACGAATTGCCAGAGGGAAAGAGGGCCACAAAAGGCAAGGCCTTGGTAAATTATTTGTCTATTTCTAATGAGGAAAAAGTTACCTCTGTTTTAGCTATGCCTAAAGAGCTTAAGAATTCTAAACTAGCCCTGATGATGGTTACGAAGCAGGGTGTGGTAAAGAAGGTGGATGCTGAGGCCTTCCATGACGTCAGACGCAGTGGCTTGATTGCTATCAGTCTACACGAGGGTGATGAGCTTACTTCTGTTCAGTTTGTAGGACCTACTGATGAGTTGATTTTGGCTACGGCTAAGGGTCAGTCTATTCGTTTCAAGGAAAGTGATATTCGAGAGATGGGCCGTGGAGCAGCCGGAGTCCGAGCAGTAAAACTCCGCAAGGGTGATAGTGTGGTCAGTACAGATATCATCAAAAAAGAAATGGTAAACCCTGTATTTTTTGTGATTAGCTCAAATGGTTACGGTAAGAAGACTGGTCTAAAGGAATACAAGGTCCAAAAGAGAGGCGGTTCTGGTATTAAAACCATGAAGGTGACTGCTAAGACTGGAGATATTATGTCAGCAAAAGTGATGACTGATCAGATGGAAGAAATCGCCGCTATCTCTAAAAAGAGTCAGGTGATTAGAGTCGAGACAAAGGAAATACCTACTCTTGGTCGCCAAACTCAAGGTGTTCGTATCATGAAGTTACGTGAGGGGGATTTCCTTGCCTCTATTACTTGTCTATAAAATCAATTAGCAGTATAATATCACTATATGTTCTCTGACCCAGAAAATAATATACAACAATTTGCTCTGGCCCCAGGGATGCAGGTAGCGGATTTTGGTTCTGGTTCTGGTTTCTATACGATGGCAATTGCCAAGGCCGTGATGCCTGGTGGTAAGGTTTTTGCGGTGGATATTCAAAAAGATTTACTGGAGAAGATTAAAAACGGTGCTCGTCAAAATCAATTAACTAATGTGGACATTATCTGGGGTGATTTGGAGCATTTGGGCGGAACAAAACTGCGTGAGAACTCTATGGAGGCCGTGACAATATGTAATTTATTTTTTCAGATAGAGAATAAAGATGCTTTATGTCTGGAAGCTAAACGGATTCTAAGGCCCAACGGCAGGGTATTAGTCATAGACTGGCAAGGTTCATTTGGCGGTATTGGCCCCCAGGAGAAGGATGTGGTTTCAAAAATTGATATGACGGCATTGTTTCAGGATCATGGTTTTAAGCTGGATCGGGAGATATCAGCCGGAGCACAACATTATGGCATTATTTTTAGGAAGGTCAGTTAGAATAAAATTTATATGAAAAACACAAAACTCTTTCAATACGTTGTGATAGGCTCGTTCATTTTTTTTATAATCGTAGGTGCTATTTTGTTCTCTATTTATAAATCAAAGAGCTCAGGCGGAACAAGTATCAGTATCACTATGTGGGGCACACTTCCTTCAGAATCATTCACGGCCTTCTACTTAAAGTATTTTAGTGAAAATCAGTTGAGTTATAATATTACTTATGTTGAAAAAGACTCTGCTACCTTTGACCGTGATTTAGTAGAAGCTCTCGCTAGTGGTTATGGGCCCGACGCCATTATTATGTCCGCTGATTTGATTGTACGTTATAGTGACAAGATTTACACTATTCCTTATGCTGTTTTACCAGAACTTAACTTTAAGGACACATATGCTATAGAGGCCGA
>CAZOJH010000045.1:4933-5249 GCA_964580125.1 uncultured Candidatus Saccharibacteria bacterium
ACTATGGCATTACCTTTTATGATTGATCCCTTAGTGATGTATTGGAATGAAGATATCTTTAGCAATGCTGGGGTTACCAAGCCACCTGTCAGCTGGGCTGAGATTATGACCTTGGTCCCAAAGATGACTACCAAGGACCTAGCTAGGAATATTACTAGAAGTACGGTAGCCTTAGGTGAATTCAGAAACGTCACTAATGCCAAGGAGATATTGAGTACTCTTTTTATTCAGGCCGGTAATCCAATCGTGAGGAAAGGGCTTGACGGCACCCTTACTAGTACTATTAAAGAGGACGTTGGTTTGGGCACTTCCGCTC
>CAZOJH010000046.1:0-5168 GCA_964580125.1 uncultured Candidatus Saccharibacteria bacterium
CAGGGCCTTAATCACAGACATAATGGTCTGCAAAAAGCTTTCCTTCGTCATAGTTTGATCCGGAGAAAAAACTGGTATCATTTTTCTAGGCTCCGGGGCAAAAATAATTTCCTTACCAAACTGATTTTTGATATGAATACTTAATTCCTTAATTCGCTGATATATTTTTAACCTGCGTTCCAAATCACCTATATCTTGCTGTTCGTCTTCCGTTAGATTTAAATTTGGTAGGAGAGACCGTGATTTAATCAAGAGCAAGGTGGAAGCAATAACTAAAAAATCCGCCGAGTCCGCAATTGGAAATTTCTCCAAGCTCTGTAAGTAAGCAATGTAATCATCAGACACCTTGGACAAAGCAATATCATTGATAAAAAGTTTCCTTTTTTCAATCAGATTAAGCAGAATGTCAAGCGGACCTTCAAACACCTCAGTTTTTATTTTAAAAACATTTTCTGCCATTGACGGTATTATAGCACTTTATTTTGTTTCCTTGGTAATCCGGAGCTTCAGTTCCTGCAGCTGCTTTTCACTCACTGACCCAGGAGCTTTCATCATCAGATCCGCCCCTTCACCGGTTTTAGCAAAAGCGATTACTTCTCTAATATTCGGCTCGTTTTGGAGAAGCATCATCAAGCGGTCAAAACCCCAAGCCATACCACCGTGAGGAGGCACACCAAATGAGAATGACTTTAACATATGACCATATTCCCGCTCAATCTTTTCTTCACTAAAATTCATAATTTCCAAAACTTTTTTCAATGCTTCTGGCCGGTGGTTTCTGATACTACCGCCACCTATTTCATAACCGTTAAGAGCCACGTCATACTGCGTAGTTAAAATATTTTCAATATTCTTCTTGGCCATCAAATCCGGCATACTTTCTGGTGTGGGTGAAGAAAATGGATTATGGGTAAAGGTCCAGTCACCATTATCCGCCTTTTCAAACATCGGGAAGTCCACCACCCAGCAAAAAGCTAAGAGGTCAGGATTATTTTTATCCTCTCTGATATCTGGCTTATCGTTGCCATATTTTTCCATCGCTTCCTTGTATGTAATTCGAGGAAAAGGAATAGCCTGGATTTTTTTATTTGGATAAAGTTCCTTGACTAAGGCAATCAAAGCGCGTTCATTTACATCCATCACGTCTTCCCGCTTCACAAAGCTCATCTCCATATCCATTTGGGTAAATTCTGGCTGGCGGTCACCTCGGCTATCCTCATCGCGGAAACAACGGGCAAACTGGAAATATTTCTCCATCCCCGCGGCCATCAAAAGCTGTTTATATTGCTGGGGAGACTGAGGTAGGGCGTAAAAGCTACCGGGCATCACGCGTGAAGGAACAATAAAATCCCGGGAGCCCTCAGCCGTAGCGATAGTGAGGTTTGGTGTTTCTACTTCCGTAAAGCTTTCACTGGCCAGAAAATTACGGACAAAAGTCATCACCTTACTCCTATTACGGATATTTTTTTGCATCCTTGGGCGACGTAAATCTAAGTAACGGTAAGTTAAACGTACTTCCTCATTAATATCTAGGCCGTCACTGCGCACATCTAAGGGCGGAGTCAGGGCCTCATTTAAAACCACAATGTTTAAAACCTCAATTTCTACTGATCCATTCACCTCATCCTTATTAATCATTTTTTCCGGACGAGCATTGACTTTACCAGTGACTTCCAACACCCACTCTGGACGGACCGTATTGGCAAGCTCATGTGCTTCTTTATGATTTGGCAAAGCCACCATCTGCACCTTGCCGGACATATCCCGCAAATCAATAAAAATAAGCTTGCCGTGATCACGCCTTATATCCACCCAGCCTTTGACCGTCACTTCCTCCCCTATCTTACTCGCCAAATCTTTTATATATATTCTCATTTTTATTTCTTTAATTAATAAATTTAAAAATAAAATCGCCCTGACAAAATTACCAATAATGATAATCTTGTAAGGACGATTCACATCGTGGTGCCACCTTACTTCTCATCCCGCATAGCTCTTAGCGACGTGGGACTACTTATTTGCGGGGTTCTACTCGTTTTCACTTTCTTCCCCAAGCTCCACCGTGTTTGCGGCTTCAGTGCTTTTTATAATAATATAACATTGTCACAGTTTAGCCTATATTGACATTATATATAATCTAAGCTATTATCCTGTACAGATTCGCAGTAAACTAACAACAGCAGAAAGGACTGAGGCACCATGGACAAACAGAGGCAGGAGAAACTCGATACCGCGGTGAAGATGGGGATCATACCGGTCATAGGAGAAGTCGGAAAGGAAATGCTGGAGGCGGTCCTGTATGTGACAATGAAGTTGTACCTCGAGAAGAAGGAAGACGTCATTGTCCTCATAAACAGTGGCGGTGGAAGCTCTAAGTGTTGTCTCGAGATCTATGACATCCTCGGTCTCTATCCTGGCAAAGGAATTTGCGGATTGGTCTTTGGCAGGGCTAACTCGGCGGCAGCAGTAATCCTGCAAGCGTGTCCGAGGAGGTTTGCAACTCCCAATTCACGCATTCTGATTCATCACGGTGGTATGGATATGAACCGCGACCTCTTGTTCCAGGAGAAGGAGCTTCGTGCCTTTCTCCAAAAGGAACGAGCAACTGAGGCGCAGTTCTACCAGATCTTCCAAAAGAGAACCGGTAAGACGGAAGCCACTATAAGGAAGCTCTGCTTCGAGGACAGGGAGATGTACCCAGCTGAAGCTATCAAGTCTGGCTTGCTCGATGGAGTTTGGGACAAACCCTTGCCGTGGGACCCGACAGAAATCTGCAAGACAAACGACTAATCACTGCCATACTCTGGCAGTATCAAAAGGGCCGAGCATGAAAACGCCGGCCCTTTCAACATTTTAAATTTCAGATATAAATACTATTAATAGATTTCCACCCCAACCGCCTTTCTTATCTCTGTCATCTTCTTTTCCGCCCGTAATGAGGCTCTTTTGCCTCCCTCTCTTAGGATATCAAAAACATGGTCCAAATCACTGGCTAGTACAGCTCGGCGCTCTCTTAAGGGCTTAATAAAGGCTGTCAGAGCCTCAATAAGGCCTTCCTTGGCCTCTTTATAACCAAGTCCGCCTTTCTTATATTTATCAGCTAAAACGGCCCTTTCAGCGTCATTTAGGAAGAGCTTGTGGATAGCAAAAATGCCGTTTGTCTCTGGGTCTTTAGACTCTTCTACCCCCTTGGAATCCGTGGGTATACTCATCACCGCCTTCTTGATTTCCTCATCAGTGGCAAAAAGTGGGATCACATTACCATAGCTCTTGCTCATCTTCCGACCATCGGTCCCTGGTACTGTTTCTACATTTTTCAAAATATATGGTTCTGGTAATTTAAAAATCTTGGTTCCAAAAGTGTTATCAAATTTCTGAGCGGTATCACGGGCATACTCCACGTGCTGTTTCTGATCTTGACCTACGGGCACTACATCCGCATCTTGTAATAAAATATCGGCCGCCATCAAAAGCGGATAATCAAACAAGCCAACATTGATTTCTTTGTTTTTAGCCTCGGCGTCTTTATAGGCATGAGCCCGCATCAAATACGGCATGGTGGTAATACAATTAAAAATCCAATTCAATTCATGAACTTGGGGTAAATCTGATTGCTTAAACAACACTACTTTCTTGGGATCCAAACCAATAGCTAAATAATCTAGGGCCACATCAATAATCCCTTTAGATAATTCAGCTTTGTTCTGGACAGTAGTGACGGCGTGGTAATCCGCAATAAAAACATAGCTTTCATATTCATTCTGTAATTCCACAAACTGCTTCATCGCGCCGAAATAGTTACCAATATGTACCCGGCCGGTTGGCTTGACTCCAGACAGCAAAATTTTCTTTTGGTTTGACATAAGATTATAGAAAGAATTATTCTAGCTCAATTTCCATATGAGTATCCTCCACTGATTTTACATCATCTTCGGCTGGAACTGAACACACCTCTCCTTCGGCTAGATTTTCTGGATCACAGAAAGTATAGGAACAATCCTCTTCATTTTCTACACATGATAACTCTTCACCACATCCAGCCAGCCCGGCTGCTTCTGGTGAAGAAAACTTTTTTATCTGACAGTTGTAGATAGTGGCTGCTTTTTTACTAATCAATTTATAATCATAAGCTTCCTCGGGCGGTAAGGCTAGGCAGGCGGTGTCACCCTCGGCGCATGGTTCTGGCTCATAGTGGAAACATAATTCAGTGGCTGGATCACAAGAAACTTCGGCCACAACCTGATAGTCCTTCCAGACAACAATACGTAAAAAGGTAAAACCAACTGAACCCAAAATTAGTAGGACTAAAACAATATAAAATATTTTGTTACCAGTTGTTAATTTTTCATCTGTCTCTTCCATAACTAGTATTATATAACACATAAAACAAAAAAACCACCAAATATTATTTGGTGGTTTTTTTGTCTTATAGCCCCTCCTTCTTTAATTCTTCTATCGCCCTCTTAGCATTTTTAGATAGACGATTTGGCATTATTACCTTTATTTTAACTAGGAGATCTCCGCGGTGCCGGCTGTCTATCGGTACTCCTTTCTCCCGCACCCGGAGTATTTCCCCATTATTCACACCTTCTGGTACCGTAAGGATAATTTCACCGTCAACAGTCTTAAGGGGATATTTTAACCCCAGAAGAGCATCTGATAATTTAATATTTATTTCGGTTATTATATTTTTCCCCTCTTTCTTAAAGAGTGGGTCCCGGCGAACAGAGACATTAATATATAGGTCACCAGCCACTCCGTCTTTCATTGGTTCTCCGGCACCGGTTAGTCTGACGGTCTCACCGTTATTTATGTCCGACGGAATTTTCACTTTTATTTTTTCGGCCTTATGAGCAGAATTCCTAGTCAGACTAAACTCCTTCTCCGCTCCAAAAACTGACTCAACAAAAGTGATTTCCAAATCAACAGAAATATCTTGACCCTTCCGTACTCGCTGTCTTCGACCTCCACCAAAGAACTCACCAAATATATCACCAAGGTCAAATTCAAAATTATTACCGCCACCACCCTGAGTGAATTGAGAAAAATCAAAACCGCTAAAGTCTTGTCCTTGATTAAAACCGCCATAATTTCCGCCGTATGATCCACCACCAGTGGGCCCAGTGGAACCATAAGTATCATAGTGTTGACGTTTACTATCATCCCCT
>CAZOJH010000047.1:0-5125 GCA_964580125.1 uncultured Candidatus Saccharibacteria bacterium
AGAAGAAGCTAAAGCTCGAGATCACAAGAAACTTGGTAAAGAAATGGGGCTCTTTGTATTTTCTGATTTAGTTGGTCCTGGACTTCCGCTTTTTACTTTTAAAGGGGCAACCATCAGAAGAGAAATAATTAATTATTCTAACGAATTGCAAAAAAGTATCGGCTACCAAGAGGTCCATACTCCAAATATTAACAAAGCGGAACTATTTAAAGTTTCTGGTCATTATGAAAAATATCGTGAAGATATGCTAAAGGTTATTTCTAATTATTCTAAGGAAGAATATTTTTTGAAACCTATGAACTGTCCTCAACATACTCAGCTTTTTGCTGCCCAACCTAGGACTTACAAGGAATTGCCAATGAGGATTGCGGACTTCGCTAATCTCTACCGAGACGAAAGACCTGGTGAGCTTTCTGGGTTGACTAGATTACGCTGTTTCTGCCAAGATGATGCCCATGCCTTCTGTCGTGAAGACCAAATTAAGCAAGAATTCAAAAATGTTTTAGAGATTGTAAAAAAAGCTCTTAAAACATATAAGATGGAGAACTATAAGATTCGTCTTTCACTGTGGGATCCAAATAAGCGAGAAAAATATCTAGGTGAACCAGATGTTTGGGAAAAATCCCAGACGTTACTCGAGGAAATTTTGATTGAAAATAAAATTGACTATATTAAAGCACCGGGTGAAGCGGCTATTTACGGGCCAAAGATGGATATTGTGACCCAGGACTCTATTGGTCGTGAATGGCAGATTTCCACTATTCAGTTAGACTTAATTATGCCGGTCAGGTTTGGACTAAAATATATAGATAAGGATGGTAAGGAAAAAACACCAGTCATGATTCACCGGGCAATTATTGGTAGTCCGGAGAGATTTATGGGAATTCTCATAGAACACTATGCTGGTAACTTCCCCGTCTGGCTCTCCCCTGTTCAAATCAAAATAATTCCTGTCCGAGAAAATCATAATGATTATGCCAAGAAAATTGCCGATGAATTGATGGCGATCAATGTCCGTGTTGAATTTGATGATAGTGATGAGGGTATGGGCAAGAAAATCCGCGCTGGTAAGGTAAACAAAATCCCTTATATGTTAGTCATTGGTGACAAGGAAATTGAGTCTGGTGAGCTAGCGCTCGAAATACGTGATGGCGAGAAGAAAGAAAATATTAGCCTAGAAAACTTGAAGATTAAACTCCAAAAAGAAATTACAGAGAGGCTGTAGTTGTTTGTTATTAGTGTACAATAGATATATAATACTATCTATATTTACTAATTAATAACAATATTAAAAACATGTCTCCATTCTTCTCTAAAGTATTTTCTGGTGCGAAAAAAGGTTTTGCATTATTAGAAATACTCCTGATTGTCGCTATGATTTCCACAATGGCCGGGATTGCCACCGTTGCTGTTAAAAATCCTGATAATCAGCTGGCAGCTATATTCTCAAGAGGCACCTATATTAGCCCGACCGTTAAAACAACGGCCAGCACTACGCCACCTCTTATGGGTACGTGCTTTGGTTCAGTTAGTGGTAATATGATAACCTGGTCAGCCTCGGCTTTTGGGGCTGGCGGAGTTGGAACCTACACTTATACTTGGACGGGCGGTGTCACTGGTAGTGGCAGTCCAATTACAAAGACATATACTTATATTCCCGGCGGAAATAATACTAAAATAGCTAATCTGACCATAAGATCTGGTACTTCGAGTTTTCCAACTTCCTGTTCAGCTACTATATCAGGTACCACCCCACCTAGTGTTTGCACCTACACCTGTACCGCCTGGGGTAGTTGCTCTGCCGCCGGTCTTCAAGATTGTACAAGTCCTATTCCATCACCCACTGGCTGTACTGGTGGCACTCCAGTTCCACCCAGAGCTTGTACTCCAGTAACTACTCCGGTAAGCGGTTCATGTACGGGTACTCCTTCAAATACAAACGGTGAGATAACTTGGAGAGCCTTTCCGGTTCCGACGACAGGGTCATATACCTATTCTTGGACTTATGATGTGATTGACACTGGTAATCCGGTTTTCAAGACTTATGATCAAACTAATCCTGGTTTAAAGTATGTAACGGTCAGAATTGCCTCAGGAACAAACTCCTTTAATGCCAGTTGTACCGCTACTCCAATCTTTAGTGGCACACCAACTTGTACCTATACCTGTACCGCCTGGGGTAGTTGTATCAATGGTACTCAAACCTGTGCAACTCCGGTAAAAACCCCGACTGGTTGTGTTGGTGGCACTCCAGTTCCACCCAGAGCTTGTACTTCTCCAATAGAAGGATCCTGTACGGCTAGTCCCTCCGTTGCAAGCTCCAATGAAATCGTAACTTGGTCAGTTGTCTCACCTTCAGGAGGAAATGGTCCAGGTTCTTATACATACCTTTGGAGTGGTGCTGTGACTGGTACTAGTATGGTAACTTCAAGGGCATATTCAGTTTCTACTACGACTACCATGAACGCCGATGTTACAATTACCTCCGGAGGAACCAGTATTATCAGAAGATGTTCCGTTAAGGTGAATCCATTGACCTATCCAATTTACGGCTCCTGCTACCCTAACAAACCTACTGTGAACAGCGGTGAAACCGTGATCTGGACAGTTACCTCACTTGCCGGGGGAAGCGGTCCAGGTTCATACACCTTTCAATGGACAGGTGATGACACTTTGACCGGCACAAATAGCACAACATCAAAAACCTATTTTGCTTCCACGACAGACACTAAGAATGCTCATATTGAAATTTCCTCGGGAGGAAACAGTATAATTGAAAACTGTTCGGTGATAGTAAATCCTTTAGCCAATCCGATTGGTGGCTCTTGCTCCCCTGATAAGTCTAGTGTAAGCAGTGGTGAAGTCGTAACTTGGTCTGTTGTCTCACCGACCGGTGGGAACGGTCCAGGTTCGTATACGTATGTTTGGACTGGTGATGATTCATTATCTGGTACTAATAGTACAACTTCCAAAGCATACTCTGTTTCTACAACCACCACTAAAAATGCCAACGTTACGATCAAATCAGGAACGCTACCGAGCGTTACCAAAAGCTGTTCGGTGTTGGTGTATCGACCAGAAATTGACTGCCTAAAAACTGATGACTTACCTATTAGTGATGAATTAAAAAAATATGTCAGTGTAAGTGAGAGTCCACTTTTCACCACAAAACAAAAAACGGCATACATGAGCACAGTAAAAAAGATGGGGTACAATGGTGTTGTCTTTTGCCTTTTATTAGATGACTCATCTAAGCAACAGAGCTGTGACGATCCTAAATACCATATTGTATTAAATAGATTTAGTAGCATAAATACCCCCCTATGCGGACCAATGCTGATAAATGGCTCACTTTACCAAATATTCGATGTTTCTTCTTCTACAGCATTATATGACACCAGTAATGAAGTAAATTTTGCCTATGATGATACGACTAATAGGTTATTCGTCCCGGCTATTACAGAAACGTTTAGCTTACCATCTTATATTCCAACTTCAGTTTTGTCAGCAGTAAACACCTTTTTTAAGACTTACGTCCAGCAAGAAGTATACAAAAAGGTAAATGTTGAAATTAGTCACTATAATGTCTATTCTAATATTAGTGAAGAAAACCTACAGGTCTATAATCAAACCTGGCCATATTTGACCAGTGGCATAGAAAGATCGGAGGACTTTTTTGGCTGTTTATTTTCAGATAATTTCCGCTGCCTCAACCGCATATTTATTATTAAAGATGATGACATTAATGGTACTGCTATCTTAAATTATTACGGTAGTAAAAGTGCGAGAAACCAAGGCCCGGGACGAAGTACCATCTTTATTCACAGTGGAGCCCTTGATAAAAATGACAGTTCTACGTTAGGTAGACTGCTTATGCATGAATCTTCTCACTTAGCGGATTCAAAGGCAAATCTCACCAAAAACCCCAAGAGTAAAACGCGAGCTTTCTTTATGAAGACAAGATTGGATGTAGGTTTCTTTGGTGAACTGAATGAGAGTAATTTTATTATCCCCGGTGGTTTCGGTGGACACTCAGGAGACAATGTTGATGAATTATTTGCATCTGCCATCACCGGTATAGCAGAAGATAATTGGTCAGATTTAGTCAAACTAAAAAACCTCCAGTTCCAACGAACTTATTTAGAATTACTTACAGCTATTAATACTGATATTAAGGGAAACACAAAGTTCAAATATTTACCGATAAGGACAATTCTCCCTGATAGGATTAAAGTCCTACAAGAAATTATAGAAGAAACCCTCCAAAATATGTTAGGTGATAATAATTAGGTCTAAAGATTAAAATGACTAACACAAAACCCACCTATCAGGCGGGTTTTGTGGCTAACTTTAGTATATTTAGAAGTCTAGATAATTACTGTACTACCTCCCCACCCCTCTTGTAAGAGATTACAATATAAGCAATCCAAGCACTGATAAGAGCGAGGATTCCGATAAAGAAGGATAATTTGTAATTATCATAGAGACCAGTGGAAGGGACTTGGCTCAGGTAAACAGCGGGAGCGATAGGGGCTTGATAGGTCTGAGTGAAGGCCAAGACAGCATTCACATTGACATAACAAGTATCCGTATCCTCATCACCATTACCATCACTGACGGTAATTCTAGCGGATTTGCTACCAGCGGTTGAGTAAGTCATATATGGGGAGCGGCTAGAACTATTCAAGCCTTCAGCTCCACTCCAATCATAATCATAATCACCATCACCACCAGAAACATTGACATACCAGTTCACACGAGAACCAACTTGAGTAGTAGAAGGATTGGCATAACAGGAAACAGATAAGTTATCATTTTCCTCTTCATCATCATTTACTCTAGTGGTACAGGAAGCACTAGCGCTTTGACCATTGGAGTCCACGGTGATAGTGGCGCGCTTGGTACCGGAGTCATCATAACTCCAGGTCAAGTTTCGGCTACTACCATTTAGGCTATCTGTTCCACTCCAATCATAATCATAATCACCATCACCACCAGAGGCATAAGCTCTCCAGGTAATGTTTTCATCAATATCAACAGATGACTTACTAGCGGTACAGTAGACAGATAAGTCATCATCAACAACTACCGTCTCATTTACCACAGCACTACAGGTTCTAGTGAC
>CAZOJH010000048.1:0-4980 GCA_964580125.1 uncultured Candidatus Saccharibacteria bacterium
CTATTAATATTACAACGTTTTCAGATCATTAATTAGAGGTTAATTCAGACTTGACTTTTAACATAAAGTATGCTAGTATTAACAACAGAAAGAAAGGATAACAACCCCGGATTGAAAGGAGGGGTGTTCCCTTCAAAAGCCAGATCTTTGACAGGTTTGGAGACTAAAAGGAATCGTAAGTAAGCGTGTTGTGTAGTAAACATAGGTAGTGCTTCGGCACAGAAAGGCGGATTGCGATGAAGAAGCGGTATATCGGCTACGTGATTGGTCTGGTGTGTGTGCTTGTGGCTGGCTTGGCGGTGTTCAATGCCAGAAGTCACGAGACAAGCTGGACGGTGATCGGGGTGCACAGTCTCACCGTGTTGGTGATTCTCACTGCCCTGGCGGTGACCGTGAGGCTCCTGGGTAAAAGAGGAATCTTCATCTATGCCATCAAGGAAGGATTCGTCTCTATCTTCGCAGAAGGTGGAGAAAACGGAGCCTTCAAGCGGGTGGCTGGAGCGATGAAGGGAACCAAAATCAACAAAACAACAACGGAGATTGATGACAGTGAGGACGATGAACCAATGGGGTTCATGGGCTTCTGTTGGATAGGACTGTGGCCCCTCAACACTGCCATGTCGTTTGACGGCATGGAGCAAGTGAAGCTCGTAAACGAGGACGACGGTAGGATTGGGATGAAGAAGCAGGTCTATCCGAGATCAATCTACGTCCCAATCCAGTATACCGAGAGACTCGTGGTAACTGGGCTGGAGCTCGGCGGTGAAGACGGTAAGCTTGGCGGTAAGGTAGACCTTGATACAGTGCTCACCTACCGCATGAGGAATGTCTACACTGCCCGGCTTAGAAACCGTGGCAACAGTAAGCTCCTCAAGGCCAACACTGAAGAAGGGCTACGAGAAACCGCAGCTGGTAAGGACTACAGGAGCATACTTAAGCTCAAGAATGCCACCGGGGCCGCTAGTCTGGGGACGCTGGTAAGGAACCTGAACAGTGAACGTTGCGGGTATGGCACACTGATCAAGACAACTGGCTTTGAGCTTCTTAGCATCGACGTTGTCGGTGTTGAGTTAAGCGGCAGGAACGCTGAGCTCATGGAAGACGCCTATGCGAAGCGCCAGATCGCGGTTGAGACGGCTGAGGAATCCAGAATCCAGGTGGAAAGAGAAGTGGCCAATACCAGGCTCAGGGGTCAAGTGGAAGCTGATGTTGAGGGAATGATGATTACTCAGATCGAGCGCCGCATCAGGGCCCAGATGGGCATGACCGAGGGTCAGGCCCTCGCTCTGGCCATCGAGAAGGCCAAGGCACAAGTGCTGAGCGTCGGTGGTGGTCAGAGTGGTGCTATGGTGAATGTTGGTGACCTCAAGAAGCCAACCCCACCACCAGCGGCACCGTGAAGAAACCAGGGTGAGCGAGGAACTAAACCCCTCGCTCACCTAACAAGGAGAGTCTAATGACTACAGCTATGTTGAGAGAGCTTCTGGTCTGTGTCCTCATCGTCGTCGTGGTCATCTATGCATGGCGAGCGAACAAGGGCACGGCCGGGAGTCACAAGGGGTGGATCGTGTCCATCCTGGGCATCCTGCTTCTAATGTGGATACTGCCGATGTTCCTCGGGTTCGCCCGTGGTAGCAAGGTGCCCCTGGAGGTCGCGGTAGAGACGAAGACGGTCGTTGACAAGACGATCTGCTACGAGTTCTACTGGAAGCTACCAGACGGTGTCTATGTCAACGGGCGAAACGAAATCGCCCCCGACGAGACGATCGTTGAGGTGGTCAAGCTCACCGAGAGCGAGTTCTTCCTGAATCAGCACTACGTGGAGTACCGTGATCCAGATACGATGCGGATCCGCCTGAGGAAGACCGGAGACAAATCATGGGAAGGGACCTGGGAGCAGGATAACCCGGAAAACCACGGGCGGATGGAGCTCCGCGAGGTTAGCACCGGCATTTACTCCGGTGACCGAACCTGGAAGAAGGGAGAACGAGGGTTCTGCAGTATCAAGCTCAAGTAGGGAGGTTTCCAAACCTGATATAACCACGGTGTCACCTAGGAGGATGGCACCAAAAACACCCGGACCAATATGTTGGCGGGTGTTTTATAATGCAAACTTTTTGTGACCTACTTCCCTATTGTTCCTAAAATGAGATTTAATATTCCGTAAGCAGTAACCATTATAAACAATCCTAAAGCTCCATAAAGCATATGCATCCCCCCTTTCTTTCTTTCTTCAGAACTATCAGCGTGCCGGACAAAATCAAAAACTCCCCACAGGAAATATATTATAGCCACGGCCATCATTAGGGCAATTAAGGGATTTACAATATTTGCCAATATGCTTTTCAATAATTGGTCAGTGGTTAGAGGTGCTGCGGCATAAGCTATTTCAATGAGATTGAAGGACATTTAATGTTTATAATTAATAGTTTACAGTTTATGATATTATCTACGAGTACTATCAGTTGGAAGAAGCTGACCAACATCAACGGCGCCATCAGTATTTACCCCAAAGATATTCTGGAGAAGACCAACAAGTCCCCAGATAGAGACAATGACGGCGATAGCAATAATACCCCAGATCATTTGATTCTTAGCGGCTCCTTTCTTCTCCTCGTCAGAGGACATAGTATAACGAACCACATTCCAGATAAACCAAACTATTGCCAAAGCAATAAGAAAGACTACCATCTGATCCAAGAGACCCTTAGCCTTATCAATAAAAGAAGAAATATATTGGACGTTTGGGGTGGCAGCTAAAGCCATAATAGGCAGTGCCCAAAGTGATCCAGCGACAATTTTAACTATTTTTTTCATATTTTGTTTTGCCGAACATTTTATCATAAAATGTTTTAGGCTTAATTAAATTAATAAACTAAATATTAGCTGATGGAATCATTGAGTCCAGAGTAGATGGTGCTGTTCCCGCATTACCGCCAATAAAGGCTGTTTGTAGCAAAGAGACAAGACCCCAAATAGAGACAATGACAGCAATGGCAATAATGCCGTGTATCATCTGATCCTTGGCCTTAGCCTTACCGCCTTCATCCTCTGACATCGAATACCTTACCACGTTCCAAATAAACCAGACAACAGCCAAGGCAATAAGAAAGGTGAGCAGGTATTTAAGTAGGCCTGTGGCTTGGGTAATCAAGTCTTTAAGATAACCATCTAATTTTGGAGTGGTATCAGCCAGAACAAAAAGTGGCACAGTCAAAGTACAAAATGAAATGAGACTAATTAATTTCTTTTTCACAATTTTTTACAGATAATTTATAAATTTTACGACCTTTGATTATTTTACCTCACAATTATAACCTTTTATCAAAAAACGAGCAAATACATATCCACAATTCAGAATGCCTACGGAGTAGACAAGGCTGAGCTAGGTGTAACAGTGGGTAATTCTATCTTAACAGGCTTGGGGGTATTATCCAAACTAAAGGTACTTATCAAAATATTTACTAGGCCCCAGACAGAAACCATAACAAATATGCCCACAATTCCCCACAGCATATATTTTTTACCATCTTCCTTCTTATCACCCCCTTCAGAAAAGATCAAAATTAGAACGCCATAGATAAACATGACAACGGCTAGGCCTATCAGGAAAGGCACCAAGGGCTTTAAAATATTAGCAATAAAAATAGTATTTACTAGCTCTTTAAAGTTGGTTACGGCGGCCAGCACGGGAATAGCAATAGCTGATAGGAAGGCAAGAGTGTATATATAAATAATCTTTTTCATTATATTTTCAGGTTAATTAATAATTATTTACCGACGGTAGTTTCCACAGTGTTTACCACCACGGTAGCAATAACATCTGCCCCCAGGAGGATGGCTCCGCCGATAATAGTGGCCCAAAACATATCTTTGGCTTTGCTCAGTTCGCCTTCATTGCCTCGCGAGGTAACAAACTTATAGCCAGACCAGATTATAAAAAAAACAACTACAATGGCGCCCACTTTAACCACTATATTTAGAATATCTTTCAAAATACCGGTGACATCATCAGATTTTAAGGGGTTCTTTATGGTTGCGGCTGATGAATCAGCAAAGATGATAATGGGCATAAAAATTATAAGGAAGGAAATTAGGTGAGGGAGATATTTTTTTAAATTATTTTTCATAATTAAAATTAGTTTTTAATAAATTTCAAAGCCGGTGAGGTGGTTGGGGCAATATTGACGATGATCGTATAGACAATCAACCAAGCCACTAATATTATAACAAATCCCATGAGAGTACTCCAGAGGATACTTTTGGCTTTTTCCTTATTACCTGGTTTAGCACCTGACGTCACATAGAGAAAGCCTCCCCAGACCGCTGAGATGGTGAAAATCACTACGGCGATACTGGTAATCCAGTTAATTATTCTGTTGACAGTTTCAATAAAGGCTTTAAAATTGCAGGGTTTTGAGGTTGAACCATCACATTGAATAAGAGGAGTATACTCAATTGCAAAGGTTATACTAGGAATAAAAACAACAAAAAGCAGTACGAAAGAAAGAATGACAACGAGATTTTTTTTGTTTAGAGATAACATATATTTTTATCCTGAATTTTGAAAGATTATTTGAGTAAACTATCCATCCTCTCAGAGGCCGTACTGATTACCCCACCCAAATTATCACGCCCTGTTGTGTATGATTCTACCATTTCCTGAAATATTTTGCTCGTCTCTGCTTTATCTGGGTCAAGCCACCCCTTACTCATAATGGCTGATTGATTAAATATAGTCTTAGTGGCACTGTTATTTACCTTGCCCAGGCTATCATTTCTGACTGAAGGAACATTAAAGATATCTTTCCAATATGGATAGGCTGCCGCGCTAGTCATTGAGTTTAAAACAGTAAAAGCTCCGGCTGGATTATTTGATTTATTCATTATGGCGAAGCCATATATATTGCCATAGGTGCTTTTTACCGTTTTAGCACCCGTCCCCTGTGGCAAAAGGGCAACCTCGAAGTTCAAATTTGG
>CAZOJH010000049.1:0-4789 GCA_964580125.1 uncultured Candidatus Saccharibacteria bacterium
CTGGGATGAGGCGGGCAAGGATTTCTGCCCCTCCTGCCTGTACCTGGCTGGGAAGAGATCTACCCCCAACTGACCTGAAGTAGGCGAGACCGCAGAACGAGCACACAAACCCCACGGGAATGTGTGCTCTTTCCTTTGTTTGAGGACCAAGCGAAAATCGGCTATGACATAGCCAGGTATTTTTTCAGCTCACAGATTCGCCACGAAAAAATCTTGCAATTCACGACGCAAGCAAAGCAGTTTGCTTGCTCTAGTTCCTGTGGTCAGGAATAAACTTTTGTCGTCACAAAAGTTTTTCACTACCCTAGCTCGTGGTTTTGCTTACTAGCAAAACATCACTCCGCTTTCCACAAACTAAAAATCAGCATAAATGCAGATTTTCTTAACGTCTGTGGACCTAGCGAGAATCGCACTCGCGTCTCGGCAATGCGAATGCCGTGTTCTACTACTATACTATAGGCCCTTTTGTCATATTTTGTGGACCTAAGGAGAATCGGACTCCTGCCTCATCCATGCCATGGATGTGTTCTACCATTGAACTATAGGCCCAACTGTGGGTGATACAGGAATCGAACCTGTGACCTTACGAATGTGAATCGTACGCTCTAACCAACTGAGCTAATCACCCCGCATTATTACCGTCTGCTCAGTGCTCCTGATTATAACTGAAATTTCAAAAAATAAAAGCCTTTGTCAAATATCTTTGTATTTTAGCCAATAATCTATTATGATTAAGAGATGACGTTAAAAAAAATTCTAGTAGTCGGTGGGGCGGGATATATTGGTAGTCATGTCGTAAAAAATCTAAAAGATAACGGCTATATTCCAGTGGTGTTTGATAATTTGAGCACTGGTCTAAAACAAAATCTGTTTCCTGATCTCGAATTTATCCTAGGAGATATTCTTAATTATAATGAGATAAGAAATGCGCTCGGTGGAATAGACACCGTTATTCATCTAGCCGCTTTAAAGGCTGCTGGGGAATCTATGACAAATCCAGAGAAATATGCTGTTAATAATATTACAGGGACTATTAATCTACTTAATGCTATGTGCGAAACTGGTGTAAAAAAGATTATTTTTTCCTCCAGTGCTGCTGTTTACGGTAGTCCAAAATATCTACCAATGGATGAGCATCATCCTACTAATCCAGAAAACTTTTACGGTTATACTAAATTAGCAGTGGAAGATTCATTGCGTTGGTACGGAGAACTCAAGGGTATAAAGTATGTTGCTCTTAGGTATTTCAATGCCGTAGGTTATGATTCAAGCGGCGCCATCACCGGTGAAGAGAAAAACCCTGGTAACCTTTTACCTATAATTATGGAGGCTATTACCGGCAAGCGGGCAAAGGTAACTGTTTTCGGTAATGATTATGATACGCTTGATGGTAGTGGTATTCGTGACTACGTGCACGTTACAGATTTAGCTGAGGCCCATTTAAAATCAGTAAAATACTTAGACGAAGGAGGCTCTAATATAGTATTAAATCTGGGTACAGAAAAAGGGGTAAGTGTTTTAGAGATGATCAAAGTTGCCAAAGAAATGTCCGGTGTGGATTTCAAAGTAGAAATAGGGGAGCGCCGTCCCGGGGACCCGGCTACGGTTTTAGCTGATGCTAAACTCGCCAAAAAAGTCTTAGACTGGAAACCCAATTTTAGTGATCTTGAGACCGTGATTAGAACTACTTTAAGTGTTTATTTGAGAAATAAGAAATAATTTTAGCTATGAATATCAAAAGTATTTTTAGACGTAAATTTGACCTGGATCCAGAATATGTTTTTTGGTCACCGGGGCGAGTTAATATAATTGGAGAACATACTGATTATCATGATGGTTACGTTATGCCCGTGGCTATTAACCTCGGTATTACTTGGGCGGTGAGTAGGAGGAAAGATAATATTATCAAGGGGTATTCGGAAAAGCTAAACAAAATTAATCAATTTAAAATTTCTGATAAGAAACGAACTAAAAATGAATGGTTACTATATCTGCAGGGGGTTGTTGAAATCATGAAGGTACGGGGCGGAAAAATAGGCGGTCTCAACTTTGCTATTAGTTCTACCATCCCTATTGGTAGTGGTCTTTCTTCCTCCTCTAGCCTTTCAACCGGCTTTGCCTTCATTCTGAATGAAGTTTTTCAGCTTGGTTTTACTAGACCAGAAATAGCCAAGATTGCCTGCGAAGCCGAATGGTGGTATGGCACAACTGGGGGAATCATGGATCAATTTTGTATCGCTAACGGAAAAATTAAGAAGGCCATCTTATTGGATTGTCGTTCTCTTGTTTATGAGGAGGTTTCGATACCAAAAAATATTGAAATAGTTGTTTTTGAAACAACAATCAGGCACAAGCAGATTGATTCTCCCTTTGATCTCCGCCGAAAGCAGGCTTATAAGGTAATAGAAATTGCCCAAAAAAGATTTTCTAAACAAAAAATCAATAAATTAAGAGATCTAACTCTACCCATGATGGAATTAATATATGAGGACTTAATAAAAAAACATGGAAAAACTGAAGGGGAAATAAGCTACCGTCGGGCTCGTCACCCTATCACTGAAAATATGAGAGTATTGATGATGAAGGATGCCCTAAAAAAAGGTGACCTATCAGGTATTAAGAATCTATTGGCTGAAAGCCACGAGAGCCTTAGAAATGATTATGAAGTCTCTTGCTCCGAGCTAGACAGGACAGTAGAAATCGCCCATACACTTGATGGAATTATTGGTTCTCGTATGATTGGTGGCGGGTTTGGTGGTTGTGTCTTATGCCTGGTTAAAAAAGGAAAATCAGTCGCCTTTGCTAAATCATTGGAGAAGATATTTAAAAAGGAAGTAGGAATCAAAGGTAGGAGTTATGTTTGCCTGCCATCTGATGGTGTTTGTAGAATGTCGTATTAGATTAGCAAGTTTGTAGTCTTTTTGTTATGATGTTGTTTTATTAGTTAATGATTGGGAGATAAGGGTAGTTTCAAATTATTTGGTCCTCGCGTCTTTTGACCGGCCTATTGGCTAAGAGGACCGGTCTCAAAACCAGACACAAAAAATTTGAACTATCCTCATCTCCTCAAAAAAATATGGGATTTTTTAAAGATATGTTATTAAAGAAGATGCTTAAGAACCAGCTTAAAAGTGTGCCGGAAGATCAACAAAATAAAATAATAGAGGCGGTAGAGAAGAATCCCAAACTCTTTTCCGATATTGCGGCTGAGGTGCAAGAAAAAGTAAAAGGCGGTATGGACCAACAGGCCGCCACCATGGCGGTGATGATGAGTCACCAAAAAGAGCTTCAAGATTTGATGAAATAACAACTAATAGTAAAACCCCCTGGTATCAGGGGGTTTTACTATTAGGAAAGTTATTTTTTAGCTGGGGCCACAAAGGATAGGCCCATCTTCTGATTCTTTGCTTCAAATAGAAGAATCTTGAAAGTATAGCTTTTACCTAATTCTAGAGTTTCTTTCATTTTGGTTTCAGAACCAAATTCGGAGATATGAACAAGACCAGATATACCTTCCTCAATAGAGGCAAGAGCACCGTGCTTGTTAAATTTGATAACTACTCCCTTGATTTCATCACCCTTCTTATATTTCTTATCCGCTTCCATCCAAGGATTTTCTTTGAGAGCCTTAATAGATAGGGAAATTTTGCCATCTTTTACCTCAATAACCTTGGCGCTTATTTTATCACCCACCTTATAAAAAGCTCTAGGATTTTCCACTAAAGTCCAGTCTACCTCGGAGATATGAACCAATCCTTCAAGTCCTTCCTCTATTTTCATAAAGATTCCAAAGTCTACAATACCAGTAATCTCACCCACACAGATATCACCAACTTTATATTTGTCTGCCGTCTTTTGCTTACCTTTCTTCTCAATATTCTTCTCAGAGAAAATCAGCTTACCTTCTTTTGGTAGAGCGGTAATAATAGAGACAGATATTTTTTGACCAACCAGCTTTTTCAATTCATCAAGGATTTTATCCTTATCCCCGTCATTTATCCTTGGGTAGTGTTCTAGTTTAAGTTGAGAAGCAGGAAGAAAACCCTTGATACCTTGCCAGGTGATAATCAGACCACCCTTATTAGCCTCTGCAACTGGTAATTCTAGGATTGTCTTATTCTTGATTGCGGCTTCAGCTTCATCCCAAATCAGAGCCTGTCTTGCTTCCTTAAGAGATAGTTCAATATAGCCATCCTTATTACCGGCGTCCACTACCTTAGCAGAGACCTTGTCACCGATATTTATTTTCTTAATAATATCTCTGGCATTGATAAATTCCTTACCAAAGATAATACCAGTACCATACGGGTTAAGATTTATATAGACACAGGACTTTTCCACACCTATAACATCACCCTCCACTACATCACCAGCGCTTGGTGGAGTGATACTTTTATCTACAATCTTAGTCATCAAGCTGTCCTTTTTAGCCTTGATTGCCTTTTCTTCAGCTGTTGCTTCCTCAGTTACTTTTGTTTTTTTTGTTGCCATAATTTTAATAAAAAATCGCGCATTTGGCGCGAACTTCGCCAAAAAGGTCCATTGTTTAAACTGTCAACAAATGGTGTTACTTTCTGCTACTAGCCCACCGTATGGAAGGCTTCTAATAACTTGGTAATCATAACCGAAAGTCAGTTAAAAGGCAAGGCGCCCCTTCTTTGACTATAGGGTCAAATTATGGTAATCTTTATTTGGACAGTCAGATTTCAGAGGCCTTAAACCTCGTCTGACTGATTACTTTAGAAAGGGGGACCCCATGTTTGATCCTTACCAAGTCTCGTCTGGCATT
>CAZOJH010000050.1:0-4780 GCA_964580125.1 uncultured Candidatus Saccharibacteria bacterium
GGCGGAATAATGAAGCCGAGGTATTTGAGGTTGCCCCCTTAAAATTTAGATCTCTGACTACCTCCAGCTTTAAATTAATTGACATGAAGGAGTCCCTGCCGGAAGATATCGAACGTGGTAAAGAAGGTAAGGAGCCAAAATTTAGACTATTCAGTCCTGATCTATTGGAACTTGTCCGTAATAATCAAATTAATGATGAAAACCTTTTTATTTTTGTCGCTAGACGCGGTCTCTTTCCCTCTACGGTTTGTGGTGACTGTGGTAATTTAGTTAAATGTAGTACTTGCAACGCCCCAACGGTTCTTCATAAAGCCACTAATGAAAACTTCTTTCTTTGTCACCGTTGTGGTGAGCACCGCAGTGCCATGGAAAAATGCGTTAAGTGCCAGAGCTGGAGATTAAGTGCCTTTGGGGTTGGTATTGAAGGGGTAGAAGAAGAGCTCAAACAAAAGTTTCCTAACGTAAAAATATTTAAGATTGATTCGGATAGTGCTAGCACTCACAAAAAAGCCATGGATATAGTGGCCAAATTTTACACTTCACCCGGAAGTATCCTGCTGGGGACAGAAATGGCTTTGCTTTACCTGAAGGACGTAGTAGCTAATACGGCGGTAGTTTCTATTGATTCATTCTTTTCTATTCCCGATTTTAGAGTCAATGAAAAAGTAATGAATATTTTATTAAAAATACGAGCAATTACTTCAAGAGTCTTCCTTGTTCAAACTCGAGACATTGACCAAAAGATTCTAAAATATGCTACTCAGGGAAATTTAGCGGACTTTTATAGGGATGAAATAAAGGAAAGAGAGATGCTCTCCTATCCCCCATTCTCTATTCCGATAAAAATCACCCTACAGGGAGATAAAAAAACTGTTCTCTCGGGGATGGAACAACTACAAAAGGACATGTCACCGTACGAGGTAGATATCTTTCCGGCTTTTGTCCCTATTAGCAAAGGAAAATTCAGTATGCATGGCCTAATAAAAATTAATCATAAAGAATGGGTGGATGAAGGCTTATTCAATAAATTAAGCTCTCTTTCTCCCCAATACACCGTGAATGTTGATCCGGAAAGTCTTCTTTAATTTTAGGTGGAAAAAACATTAAAAGTAAAGTATATTATAATCATGAAGAAAACACTGCCAAAAACACCACTTATCGTTCAGAAAGGAGAAACTGTCTTAAGAGAAACGGCAAGAAATGTTTTGCTGGAAGAAATCAAAGCTCCCAAAATCCAAAGAATTATTGCTGATATGAAGGCTGCTCTTGAATCACAAGCTGACGGTGTAGCTATTGCCGCTCCGCAGATAGGTGTTCCCTTACGAATTTTTGTGGTTTCAAAACGAGCGGAAATCATAATAAAAGGCCTAGAAAAGTTATCCGATAAAGAAAAGAGTCAATTAATTGACCCGGTTTATATAAATCCCGAAATTAAGAAACTATCTCGGACTAAGGCAAGATTAGATGAGGGCTGTCTGTCTGTCCGGTATTTGTATGGTAAGGTGGAAAGATCAGAAAAGGCGACTGTAACTGCCTATGATGAAAATGGTAAAAAGTTTACCCAGGGCGGGAGCGGATTACTGGCTCAAATCTTTCAACACGAAACTGATCATTTAAATGGAATTTTATTTACTGACAAGGCTGATGATATTGTGGAAGTTTTACCTAAAAAACCAACGGTTGATTTAGTATAATAAATAGATGTCCAATAATACAAGAATTTGTTATCTGGGAAGCTCAAAATTTTCTGTTTTCTGTTTAGAAGAATTGAAAACTCTGGGTATTTTGCCCGCACTTATAATTACCACGCCAGATATGCCTACCGGCCGCGGTTTAAAACTAACAGCTACTCCGGTAAAGACCTGGGCGCTGGAAAACAATATTTCCTGTTTATCTCCAGATAAGCTTGATTCTGATTTTACTACAAAGCTAAGCACTTATAATTCATCACTATTTCTGGTTGCCTCCTATGGTAAAATTATTCCCAAAGCCATTTTGGAACTTCCAAAGATGGGGACCTTAAATATTCATCCTTCATTGTTACCAAAATATCGCGGTGCCTCACCGCTCCAAGCACAAATCCTAAATAATGAGAAAGAAGTAGGTGTTACAATAATACTTCTAGATGAAAAGATGGACCATGGACCAATAATTGCTAGTCAAGATCTCTCCTTAGCTTTGGAAGGTGAGACCTTGACTACTTCATGGCCTGTAAAGTTTAATAAACTTGAAAAAACAACCGCCCTTATTGGAGCCAAGCTATTTGCCAAAATTTTGCCTGATTGGATGGACAGTAAAATCATTCCAATAGAACAAGATCACGATAGAGCGACTTTTACTAAAAAGGTAAAAAAAGAAGACGGTCTAATTGATATAGAAACCGGGGATCAACACAAAAATTATCTAAAATTTCTAGCTTATTCTGACTGGCCTAATGTCTATTTCTTTGTTTCTAAGAACAATCAGAAAATTAGAGTCCTAGTTAAGGATGCCGAATATGCCAATAACCAATTCATTATCAAACGTGTCCTTCCCGAGGGAAAAAAAGAAATGAATTATCAGGACTTTTTAAGAGGTATAAAATAAAGTCATTATTTGACTAATATCTTATTTATAACTACCGGTATCAGGGGTAGGTCATTTGTTCCGGTTTTTGAATTTTCAATCTTATCCACAGTATCCATTCCAGAAATTACTTTACCAAAGACTGTGTGCTTACCCACAAGCCAGGGGGTAGAAGAAGCAGTAATGATAAAGAACTGACTACCATTAGTATTTGGACCACTGTTGGCCATCGCTAGCATTCCTCTATCCATCGGTAAATCATTCGGTTCATCGGCAAACTTATAACCTGGACCGCCAGTACCATAAACACTTTTATCCTCACCTTTGGTGTATGGATCCCCACCCTGAATCATGAAGCCTTTAATTACTCGATGAAATTTAGTATTCTCATAAAATCCGTCCTTGGCTAATTTGAGAAAATTAGCTACCGTCTTTGGCGCCTTACCAGAATAGAGCTCTATCTCCATACTACCCAAACTCGTCTCGACTGTTATATTTTGATTATTTGTATTCGTCATATTATTTTCATTGATAATTTTAACCGCCTCATTTTTAACTCCGCTATTACCAGAAGCAAAACCGATAAGCAAAACTATAATTACCAGTATAATTATATAAAAAATGGCTCCGGAATTTATATATTTCTTCATATATTATTCTTTAGTAAAAATACCTTTTATAAGATTTTTGACTTTCGTTCCTCCTCGTCTCAAGAGACTAACTTTTTTATCCTTGTTTGTCTGTAGGGCTCTAACCAGTTCGTCCTTAGCAATATCAATAGAAGCAAAGAGGTCTTCCATTTCTGACTCCGCGCGTAAATTCTTGCCGGCAATATGTAGATTTATTTCAGTCCTAAAGACATCACCGTTTTTATGATGATTAGAGATTTTACCAAGTTCCACCTCACACAATACACTTTCATCGGTCGGATCAATAAACTTCTGCAAATGTCCAAGCTTCTTATAAAGGTAATCCTTTATTTCCGCTGTGATTTGCATATTTGTCCCTTTTTCATTTATTCGCATATTTTTTTATTTTAAGACAATATCTATAACACTTTTAATCATCTCAAATGATAAGGCCCCGTTTGTGACAATCTTTTTACCGTCAGTTGAAGCATAGATTAAAGGTTTTCCACTTTGATCATAGAGCCGATTAGTAGTGACATATTCACTAATCTTACTTTTAGCGTCAGAACCTAGGGCGGTCTTTAGCACCATCACGCTATAAGGTGTCCCTTGAGCGCCAGCTTTTATACCATCCTGGTAGTCAGCCTCAACAGCACTTGCATACTTTCCACTAGCCAAACAGGTATTAAACTTTGTTACGTCGACACCAGCCTCTAGAGCAAACTCTGGGAGCTTGGCGAGATCAAGACCATCATTGGTTGGGGTCCTAGCATAGATAGTATCTAGCATCTTCCAAAAAGCAG
Organism: uncultured Candidatus Saccharibacteria bacterium; assembly: GCA_964580125.1. GTDB lineage: Bacteria > Patescibacteriota > Minisyncoccia > Phycocordibacterales > GWA1-40-21 > CAIJXO01. The sequence continues at coordinate 3,998 of CAZOJH010000050.1, forward strand.
TATTTCCACCAAGCTCATTTACACATTCTGTCGCTTCAGCTTCCTTTCTAGATTTCTTGTGTAGTGAATCAAGCGGAAAATGTCTGTAGACCCAAGCTACTTTTCCATCCTTGCCATAATTGCTTATAACAGACTGCATAGTAGTTTGAAATCTCTGGCAGTATGGACATTCGGTATCTGAATACTCTATAACAAAGACGTCAGCGTTTGGATTACCTAGGATATGACTTTCAGCTGTAATGGCTCTAATCTTATCCAGGCCAGATGATTGAGGACTGACTGGGGCGACAGGACCATCTAGCTTTGGCTTTGAACTATCGCTAAAATACAGGGCTCCGGCGATGACTACTCCGGCGATGACGATAGCAATAGCTGTAGAATAATTTGATTTTGTATTTGTCTCCATTTTCTTGTCCGACCAAAATTCCTCTTTTGGTTTAGGATTAATTAAACTAATAATAAACTAAGTATACCATAATAAAAATATCAATCAAAAAACAGACCAAGATAATTGTTTATGACCCTTTGTTCTAAGTCGTAAAAGTTCTCACTATTACGGTGAAGTCTGATTGCTAAATCCTCTCCCACAAAACGCCAGTGCCAAGGCTCATAAGTATAATAAGTATTACTTTTGGGATATGAGAGAATAAAACCATATTTATAAGCATTACTTGTCAACCACTTATAGGCCTTGGTACCATCAAAAAGATCAAAATTATCTTTTGTGTCTGGTGTTGTGATATCAACAGTTGTCCCCAGCTGGTGCTCGGAATAACCCTGATC
>CAZOJH010000051.1:0-4661 GCA_964580125.1 uncultured Candidatus Saccharibacteria bacterium
CCCTTCTTGTATATTTTGTTTTGCCATTTATTTAGATTAAATTTAAAGTGATTAAATCAGATTCATTAATTCTAAGACCTTTTTAAGCCCGATAGTAAAGAGGTAGTCAAAAGCACCGAGGAAAATAGCGGTAATAAGTGAAAACACCACTACCACCACGGTAAACAAAACGGCCTGGTTCTTAGAGGGCCAGCTCACATGCTTTAATTCAGCCTTGGTTTCCTTCAAATATTCTCCTAGTTTTGACATAGTTTTATATTATTCTTTTATTAAAAAACCCCGTCTCCGAGGTCTTTTAATACTACCACGTATCAAAACAAAATGCAATCTTTGCGTTTCCGGGTAATTTAATTTTTGGAGTGCGCATAATTTTCTGCTGAAAATTTGCTCTCTCTCGGCTACCCGCCTTGCGAAGCCTCCAAAATCAAACTATCCTCGGAACAATAAATTTCAAAAGAGGTACGTCCCTCGTTTGAAGATAAAAACCAAAATGGAAGAAAAAATAATTAAAAAGACTGCGAAGAAAGTAGCTAAAGTAGCACTGAAAGATGCGGTGTCAAAACTCCGTATTCGAGTCAGAGCTTATGATAGCAAGATTCTTGATGCTTCAGTGAAACAAATCATTGATACTGCCTTGCGGTTTGACGTCAAAGTTCTAGGCCCTATTCCTTTACCTACCGAGATAAAGAAATATACGGTCAACCGAGCTTCTTTCGTCTATAAAAATGCGCGAGAACAGTTTGAGATGAGAGTGCACAAGAGGTTGATTGATATTATCAGTCCTTCCGCCAAGGTGGTAGAAGCGCTGACCAACTTATCTTTGCCTAGTGGAGTGAATATTGATGTAAAGATGATCTAGTCTTCTCTTAACACTTATAACTAAACAAAAAACTACTCTGTAATAGGAGTAGTTTTTTGGTGGGTGGGGGTGTATAATGGAGTGAGTCGGAAATTTATTAATCTAATTTATTATAGTATGAACTATTATACTGGGGTTTTGAAGAAATACGCGGTGTTTGGGGGGAGGGCAAGAAGAAAAGAGTTTTGGATGTTCGTTCTTTTTAATATTATTATTGGTGTTGTTTTGGGGATGTTGGATGGTAAGAACAACCTTATCGGTAATATTTATTCCTTAGCTGTACTTATTCCATCGCTTGCTGTTGGTGCCAGGAGATTGCATGATATAAATAAAAGTGGTTGGTGGCAGCTTTTGGGCCTGATTCCAGTTATTGGTTGGATCTGGCTTATTGTATTAATGTGTTTTGACGGTGATGCTGCTGATAATAGATTTGGTCCTAATCCAAAAATAATAGCAGTTACCCCGCAAATCTCTCAATAATATCCTAGGCGAAAAGAGCCATTAAACCGGCTCTTTTTTGCTGAGAAAATAGTCTTGCATTTCTTTCGGTATTCTGCTAGACTCTTGGAACGTGTTGAAAAGCGTGTCCCGCGAAGCCTCGGCGAAGTGGGAGAAAAAATAGGGGGGATAGGAGTAAGAATTGATTTACTCATATCGCCGTTGAGTTTTTGTTAGCATAAAATTTAAATAAAATGAAATTCATCCTCGGAGTAAAAAAGAATATGACTCAAGTGTTTGATGAGAAGGGAAACGTTGTTCCCGTTACCGTATTAGAGGCTGGTCCTATTATCATTACTCAAATCAAGACTGAAAAAACTGATAGTTATAACGCTGTCCAGGTTGGTTTTGGTGTCAAAAAAGAGAAAAATATAAGCAAAGCGGTGAAAGGCCATGTCAAAGGGCTCGGTAATTTCCGCTTCATCAAGGAATTTCGTATTGAGGATGCAAAGGATATGGCCAATATGAAGGTCGGAGACAAGATTGATCTTTCTACCTTTAAGGAAGGTGATGCTATTACTGTTTCCTCTATTTCTAAAGGTAAAGGTTTCCAAGGCGTTATCAAGAGACATGGTTTCAAGGGTCAACCTCGTTCCCACGGTCAAAAGCACTCTGAACGTGCTCCTGGTTCTATTTCTGGCGGTACCAGAGAGGGAGGTAGAGTGCCAAAAAAGATGCGTATGGCCGGCCGAATGGGTTCTGATGTTGTTACTATTTCTGGTCTAAAGATTGTCCAAATTGATCCTGCTACTAATGAGCTGTTAGTCTTGGGTGCTCTAGCCGGAAGACGCGGAACTTTAGTTGAAATTACCGCTTAATTTTAAATATCATGAAAAACGATACCACTAAAAAAATATTAAAGGCCTCCAAAGCGGACAAAGAAGTCAAAGCTATCAAGACTGGAGAGGAAAAGACGGCTACTAGAGCTAAGAAAGTCGCTAGTCGAAATAAAAAAGAAGTAAAAAGCACTGGCGCCTTAGAAGCTCCTGTCTATAACCAAGAAGGTAAGGAGGTAGATACTGTTAAATTACCGGAAAGTATTTTTGGTTTAGGTTGGAAAGCAGACTTGGTCCATCAAGTGGTGGTTTCTTTGATGTCCAATAAGAGGACAAACCTGGCTCACACCAAAACTCGTGGGGAAGTGTCCGGAGGTGGTAAAAAGCCTTGGCAGCAAAAGGGTTTGGGTAGAGCGCGTCATGGATCTACCAGATCACCTATCTGGGTGAAAGGAGGTGTGGCTCATGGTCCTAGAAAAGACAAGAATTATGCCCGTAAGGTAAATAAGAAGATGAAGGCTAAAGCCCTCTTCACTATTATTTCTAAGAAATTCCGTGATAATGAAGTCTTTTTCCTCGATAATTTGAAAGCTTCATTACCAAAAGCCAAGGAAGCTTTGAATATTTTAAAGAATATTAGCAAGATAAAGGGTGGTGAGCAGATTTTAGCTAAGAGAGCAAATTCCGCTTACATTGCCGTCATGAAGAAAGATGTGAATTTGGACAGAAGTTTTAGAAACTTTGGTAATTTGAAATTGGATGAAGTTAGAAATATCAATCCTCTAGACGTTATCAATTACCGCTATTTGATTATTGATAATCCTGCGGAAGCTTTCAAATTCTTAGAAGCTAAAATGAAATAATATGAACGAATTAATTATTAAAAATCCAAGAATCACTGAAAAGTCCGGACTTCAAGCCGAAGGGGCTAATAGTACGGAAGGGGCTGGAGTGTACACCTTTGAAGTAATGCCTAGAGCTAACAAAAAGAGCATTGCTAAGGCTGTTTTAGAGATTTACAAAGTTAAGGCCGTAAAGGTAAATATCGTTAATTTACCTGCTAAAAAAGTATTTAGCCGAGGTAAGACTGGCCGAAAGGCAGCGGTAAAAAAAGCCATCGTTTATTTAAAGAAAGGAGACAAGATTGAATTTGTATAAATTTAAAAAATCATGAAGCACTATAAGCCAACAAGCCCAAGCAGAAGACATATGACCGGAATTGAATTCCGTAAGGTTATTACTGCCTCTGAACCATTAAAGTCTTTGACTTTTGGAAGAAAGAGACATGTAGGACGAAACAATTATGGCCGTCTGACTACTCGTCATAAAGGAGGTGGACACAAGAGGCTGTTCCGCGAAGTAGACTTTTCTTATGATAAGAAGGATATTTTAGCAAAAATCATCTCGGTGGAGTATGATCCAAACAGAACCGCTTTTATTGGTTTGGCTGTTTACGCTGATGGTGAGAAGAGATATGTGCTTTTGCCAAATACTGTAAAAACCGGAGATACTTTTATCGTTTCTGAGAATGCCGAGGTAAAAGTAGGAAACAGGTTACCTTTAAAAAAGATTGGTGTTGGTACTTTTGTTTACAATGTAGAGCTCAAGCCAGGAAACGGTGGCAAGCTAGGCCGGGCCGGTGGTAACTTTGTGCAAGTAGTGGCTAATGATGCCGGTTATACCCACCTAAAATTACCTTCCACTGAAGTTAGAAAGGTAGAAGACAGCTGTTTTGCTTGTATTGGTGAAGTTTCCAACAATGAAAATAAACTGATAAATATTGGTAAGGCTGGACGTTCACGTTGGTTGGGAATTCGCCCTACTGTTCGTGGTACCGCTCAGAACCCTTGTGATCACCCATACGGTGGAGGAGAGCAGAGACAGGGACGAGGTTTGCGCTTTGCCAAGACTCGTTGGGGTAAGCATGTAGGTAAGGGACAGAAGTCGAGAACACCAAAGAAATACTCAAATAATCTGATAGTTTCCAGGCGCCGAGTGGGGAAGAATAAAGGGGAGAAATAAAATTAAAAATAGTCCTAGAGATAGGGCTATTTTTGTGATTGAAAAGTGCTTAACTTTTATACTAAACTATGCTAGTATTATAAATAGAAACGAAACGTACATGAGGTAAGGAGATGGCTATGAAAAAGACACTCACGGAAGGGGACCAGGAGATCGTGGTGATGATGATGAAGAAGATAGGATGGTCAGTCTTGGTGCTTGTTGTGGCTGTCACATTGGTGCTCATAGTTGACAAGGTGGCGGGAATCAAACTGACTGAGAACATCGGTTTTTGGAAGGCAATCATCCACAATTCCGCTCAGGGAATCAGTGGCATAATCATCTATCTCGGAATCGCGTTCTTTTTTAAGGAATAGTGGTATTTCCACTCGGTTGAGAGTAAACCGTAAAACTCTCATGAACCCCATCAGGAAGCCTCATCGGCCGTTCTGGTGGGGTTTTCTGATGGGGTCAACCTCTCCCGCCAGCAGACTGGCACCCTCCCCTCAACTGATGGGAGGGTGGTA
>CAZOJH010000052.1:0-4596 GCA_964580125.1 uncultured Candidatus Saccharibacteria bacterium
TACTATAGTTGAGCGTATAAATACCTTTGGGGAATTGGAGAAGTATGTGACAGAAGGGGAGTTTGATTATTTTTTTCAGGTACCTGAACCAGTAAAGGAAATGCTTATCTGGAAAAAAGATACGGATTTTGCAATCCCAAGAAATAATTTAGAAAAGATTTCTGAAATTATCATGAATATTCCAGATGTTGTTTTTTCTGAAGGTTCTCTAAAGGAAACTTTGATGCCAAAGGCAGAAGAACTTGGAAAGGGGAGTGTCCTCTGGCCCCTGCGGGTTGCTCTCTCGGGCAAGGAAAAGTCCCCTGATCCATTTACTCTACTTTCAATCCTTGGAAAAGAAGAATCACTAAAAAGAATTCAAAAGGCTATAAGTTTGCTATAATAGAAACTATGCTAAAGAAAATTATTGGCAGTTGTCTCTTTCTTGCTGTTTCGGCATTATTTGTCAGCTCTATTTCATCTGCAGAAACAGTAGAAGAAATCCAAGCCAAGATAGACTCAGCAAATAGTAACCGTAAACAATTAGAAGCCGAGATTGCTAAATATCAGGATCAGCTGAAGGTAGTAAACGGCCAGGCGGTTACCCTGCAAAACAGTATAAAGTCGCTAGATCTTTCTACTAGTAAGATAACCACTGAGGTAAAGCTAGTGGAAAATAGTATTGATAAAACTGCTTATACTATTGAGGATACTGGTTTGGAAATTAAAAATAGGGAGCAACAAATATTTAGAGATAGTTTGGCTATAAGACAGGCTCTGAGACAAATCTATGAGGCCGATGAGCAAAGCGTCTGGGAAGTTTTGTTATCAAATCAGGATTTATCATCCTTTTGGGATGATATTGAAAACATCATTCAGGTTCAATCAAAGATCGGCGATCAGGTCGTAACTGTTAGAAGTATTAAAGCTGGTCTGGAGAAGGCTAAGGCTGAGCTAGAACAGGAGAAAAAGCAGTTAGAAGAATACACTAAGGAACTAAGTGATAAAAAAAAGGTTTTGCAATCAACCAAGAAGGAGAAAAGTAGCTTATTGTCTGTCACCAAGAATACGGAGGCTAATTATCAGAAGATACTAAAAGACAAATTAGCCCTAAAAGAGGCTCTGGATAAAGAAATCAACTCCTTTGAGTCCCAGCTTAAGATGATTATTGATCCCACAAGCTTTCCTCCAGCTGGTAAAGGTATTTTGTCTTGGCCTCTGGATACCGTCTATATTACTCAAAATTTTGGAAAAACATCAGAATCTGGGAGACTATATGTTAGTGGCACTCATAACGGAATAGATTTCAGGGCTGCTATCGGTACCAGGGTAAAATCAGCCGGGGCAGGAGTGGTAGAAGGAGTAGGTGATACTGACCCTATCTGTCCCGGTGCTTCCTACGGTAAGTGGGTCTTTATCCGTTATGATAATGGCTTAGCTAGTGCTTATGGGCACCTTTCCTTAATATCAGCTGTCGCTGGTCAGAGAGTGAAGGCTGGTGACGTGGTGGGCTATTCGGGTAGCACCGGTTATTCAACCGGCCCTCACCTACACATGAGTGTTTTTGCCGGACAAGGCGTAAAAGTCTCCACCTTGAAGAGTGCCGTTTGTAAGGGAACCTATACTATCCCTCTAGCTGATCCTAAAGCCTATCTCGACCCGCTTATCTATCTTTAAAATTATATTTACTTGGTGTATAATATTTAATATGAAAATCTATAATAACAGGCAAAAGGGTTTAATAAAAATGATTATCATCATTGTTATTGCCATTGCTATTCTCAGCTGGTATGGAGTCGATATTAAAAAGTTTTTTACCTCCCCCCAAGCGCAGCAAAACTTTGGTTATATTTGGGACTTTATTAAAAATGTCTGGACTAACTACCTAGAGAGTCCAGCTATCAAGCTGTGGGGGATATGGGTAGACTATATCTGGGACCCTCTTTTGAACATGATCAAGCGAGGGGATACTGCTGCTGTTTTAAAACCATAAAATATATTATATGCCCGATGATGATCTCTCTGATATTTTTGGTTTTCTCGATATTATTTTTATACTATTACTTGTTGCTTTATTTGTTTGGCAGGTTTTCTTCTAACTTAGGGGGAAGTGGTTGATCTAGCGTGCAAGCCATATTATATATAGTGTATGAGGGGAAGATATATTGTGCGACATGCTATTAATTTTTCTAACCACTATCCCCTTATAATGTATGCAAACAAAAGCGCCCACCAGATTGGTGGGCGCTTTTGTTATTAAATTATTTCCCTTTCCAACATTTAGCTGAAGCACTCCAAGGTTGTGTTCCCTCCTTGTCATAAAGGTACTGAGCATAAGCTAAGTTACCATTGACGGTCTTGAGATCAAAACCAAGGTCTGAAGCCTTTTCCCCATGATAGAACTCATTCACCTGTAGGAGGCCTAGGTCAGACTTATTTACTTCACCTCGAAGCACCTGTCCATCCTTACCAACTTGGCGGAACCTAGATTCGCACTTGGCGATCTCTGCTAGGATCGGAGTCTCTACAAAGTACTCTCTGACATAAGACTCAAGTGTAATTGGCTTCACGATAGTCTTATCACTTTGGGTGTTTGCACTATCAGCCACATCCTGAGCGACAGCGATACTAGCGCCCCCGCCATATATAGATGAAACTAAGAAAATTATTGCTGTTGTTATTTCAATCATAAATTTTAAATACTTTCCCGTTTTAATTGTAAATTTACACCTCGAGCGGAAAAGTATTTTAGCTTTTACCTTGTTTGGATCAAAGCTTGACCCTTACAAAGTAAAAATCAGAGCTTACCTCTGACTTCCTATATACTATCACCTTTTGACTTTTCTGTCAAGGTAAGAACATACAAAAACACCTACGTCAAACACGAATGTATGGCCTAAAATAAGGGTTTTTTCCTTGACAGAGGGGTCAAAGAATTGGCTAAAAATTCATTACCATGGTCTAGCGGGCCTAATTTTGGGTGGTTATAGGAAAATCCTTAAATTCTGGCAGGATATTCTTATTATAAAGTAACCTTGAGATGGCCTCAGCTGCTATTTTTGCGCCATTGAGGGCATTATGCGGACGTATCTCAGCTGGAATTCCAACGTATTGCATAATCTTGTCACTATTTAAATCTGAATGATTATGAATTACCGGTGGGGTCACTCCCCTTTTAACCATATGAGTAAAGCAAACCGAATGCTGGTCAATAGTTCTAAAGGCAAACGGCCATTCCAAATGGTATCTATTAGCTGTCCTCTGTAGGAAATCTCGGTCAAAGGAGGGGTTTTGTCCCGCAAAAGTGTATTCATCAGACTGAAGAGCCCAGGCGATGAAGTGTTTTATTAATTCCTCATCGGTTTGTTTATTAATATCCACCACTTGCTCCCTGGTAAAGCCATTAATAGCCAGACCTTCATCATCAATATGAGCGCCATCATAGGCACGGCATTCTTCATAGAACTGTCTTTCTGGGTGTTCAAAATCTACCGCTCCTACAGATAGGATTGAATGTTTTACTTCATCTACTCCAGTGGTCTCTACATCAATAACAATCATAGATTTATTATAACACATTTTGAGACTTGTAATCTTTCTACGTAGGTATAATATTTTCTTCAGAGTTGCCAGGTGATGACCTGTGTCGGGTTTACTAGCAAGGGTTGAACCACTACCTATTTGCTAATGTAAATCCCGTTCTGGTGCAAAAAATCTCGTGGGTCACCTGTACGATGCTCCCCACCCTACCCACGTGATCTCACCAGACACAAAAAATCCAGGCACCTGTCTTCAGCTCTAGCCGCACCTGACCATGTTAGGTGCGGCTTCCTTGTTTCAGAAGCTTGCATTATTTTAGTAATGGTGATAGTCTGATTACAGATCGTACAAATGTCATGTCCTTTGGCACTGCGTGTCGGGTTTCCTCCTCCCTCCTCCCTCTCTCCTTCCCGGCCCTCCACGCAGTTGCCATCTCTCATGATTAGCCCATTCGGGTTCACATAATGACCACGTTCTCCGGAACGTGGTCACCTTGTTTTTAGGACTTGCATATTTTAGATATATATGTAAAATACCAATCAGATTAACTTCCGAGCGATTGGCGTGAGAGTCCGGCAATAGGCCAGTGCATGACGGTCAGGACGTCGTCAAGCAAAAGTGCCACTGGATTACTCCCAATCCTGCTCCAACCGCGGTCCATTTCCTTCGGGGGGTGGTGCGCGGTTTGTCTTTTATGGACTTGCTTATTTCCAATAAATATGTATAATATGTTCTAGAAGAGTTTAGAGTGGTGAAGATGCCTGCATGGTTACGACACCTGGCCCATTTGTGACAACGCGTTTGACCCCGCGCAACCGTCAAATTTCGAGGCCCCGGCATTCTCCCAGCTCAACCCCCGCAAGACAGCTCTCCCCATGTGGAGCTCCATCTTGCGGGGTTTTTCTTTATTTGAGTCCCGGACAATTAGAAGCAGGGGTGTACCCAGCGCTCAACGCTTCACCATAGGAATCAAACCAGATTTTATTTTTTTCCGCTATTTGTGACGCTCCCGCACACCAGGGAAAATGGTATTTCTTCCCGCCTTTAGAAGCCACTAGGAGGCCTTTGGCATTTTCT
>CAZOJH010000053.1:0-4571 GCA_964580125.1 uncultured Candidatus Saccharibacteria bacterium
TAGAAATGGAAAAAAGGTTTTCCTTGTTGCCCCACTTCACCATCATTTTCAAGCTCTCGGCTGGCCCGCCACCAAGGTGGTCATGCGTTACTGGGTCCTTGGCGCCATCTTTGCTAGTCTTGGTATCATTATTGCATTGGTTGGGTAAAATTAGGCAAAGTGAAAGCCCTGCCACAGTTGGACGGATGTCTGCATGTGGCAGGGCTTGGTGTGAGTCGGATTCCTCATCCGACCAGTCGGAGATTGGTAGAGGACACGAGGGTCACTCGCTGGGCACCAGTGTCAACGCGGTAGAGCTGAGCCGGCCTGGGGTCAGGGTAGTTGAGGGCCTGAACAAAGCCAACGTCGGTGATCACCACCACCCCATTGTCCTCAAGGTCATCAGACCACCTCCAAGGGTGGAATCCTGAAACGCTGGTGTAGCTCTGATACTCGTCAGAGCGGACAGCTCGTCCGTTGGCCAAGAGAACGTAGTCACCCATCATCATATCACCAGTGCCAAGGGCAGGGCAGTAGACCACTGAGCAGGCTTTCTCGCTATCGGTACGGTTACAGGTGAGTACATCAAAGGTGAAGTCATGCCGGCGGCCAGTCCCAAGACGGAAGTCACAAGCTCTCCGAATCTCCTCCAGTTTAGACAGATTGAAGATTTGATCTCGACCTTCCTTGGTGATTGCTGGGTCAGGATGAGTATCCAGAGGTGGACAGGTTACGATGAAGTAAATCATCCTCTACTCCTTGTGGCCTAGCCACTCTGTGGGCAGTTGCCCGTTATTAAGAGAACTACGATTCTGTATTAAGTAAACAGCTTTTTATTATTGTTGTCAAATGTCAAATGAGTTTCCCTTGGTTTTTTCCTGTATTTTATGCTATATTTTATCCATGAAATTAACTCTGAATTTTAAGGAGTTAGGGCGAAATGACGCCATGATTGCTGGTGGCAAGGGCGCTTCCTTGGGTGAGATGACACAGGCAGGCATCCCTGTTCCGCCTGGCTTTGTGGTCCTCTCTACCACTTTTGATGAATTTATTAAAGAAGCGGATTTGATTCAGGAAATTGATTCCATAATTGATAGTGTAAACCACAAGGAAATCCATACGGTAGATGCTGCCTCTGAAAAGATTCAGGCCTTGATTAGAAACGCGGTGCTGCCGGAGAAAATTGCTCTAGAAATTAAAGCTAAATTTAAAGACCTTGATACGGAGTTTGTTGCTGTCCGTTCGTCAGCTACAGCTGAAGACGGAGCGGACAACGCTTGGGCTGGACAGCTGGATTCATTCTTGAATACCAAAGAAGCTAATCTATTAGAAAAGGTTCAACATTGTTGGGCTTCACTATTCACCCCCAGAGCCATCTTTTACCGTTTTGAAAAAGGTCTGCACACCACTAAAATATCCGTCGCCGTTGTTGTCCAAAAAATGGTTAACTCTGAAGTCTCCGGTATTGCCTTTTCTGTTCATCCGGTCACTGAGGACAGAAATCAATTGATTATTGAAGCTGGTTTTGGTATGGGCGAAGCTATTGTTTCTGGCCAGGTTACCCCAGATTCCTATGTGGTGGAGAAAGAACCAAGAAGAATTATTGATATTAGTGTTTCTGCTCAAACCCGAGCCCTATATCGTGTTCAATCCGGTGGTAATCAATGGATTGAGGTCCCGGAACCCAAGGCTTCTTCTCAAGTACTCTCCGAAACGCAAATCCTAGAATTCGCTGATTTAATAATGAAGATTGAAAACCATTACGGTTTTCCTTGTGATATTGAATGGGCGTTTGAAAAAGGCAAGTTCTATATTGTGCAGAGTCGACCGATTACGACGCTGATGAAAAAGCAAAATAATATAATAAATCCAGATATTGAAACGACTATTACGAGGGATAATTCATTAATCGATATGGTGGCTTGGCACAAGGGTTATACTGAGGAAATGTATAATTGGTTTGGTTGGTCATATTCTGATAATCTTTATTATATTCACGATGGCTACGCTGAAATTATGAGATCACCTAAAGAGCACTTTGTTGATCTTAAAAATCATATTATTAAAAAAATTGATGCTGAGCCTACTTGGTTTGAAAATCAACTAAAAAGATATGGTGAATTAGTAGAGGAAATATATAAATTTTATGATACATCGAAAAAAAGTCTAGATAATTGTTCTGCTTCCGAAGTTGCGGATATTTATAGAAGATATTTTAAGTATATTTCTACAGCGATTGGTCCATTTGTCGCATTTGGATGGTTTCCTATTCTTCTTGAAGGTGATATTGCCAATACTGAAAAATACAAAAAAGAAATTGATTTAGCAAAATTATATAGAAAAAAGACTGAGAATCTTCTTCCATATGGAGCGGAATTGACTAATCTAATTATTCAAAGAGTATCAATTGAGACAAAAATTGATGATTCCTTGTTGAAGGTTATGCTTCCAGACGAATTATTGTCATATTTAAAAGATAAGCATCTCCCAAATATTAATGAACTAAAGGCAAGAAGAGAGGGTTCAATTTATTCTAAAAAAGGTCTATTTTTTACAGACAATTCTACTGAAAATATCAAGACAACAATTGATAGGATTGGCTACAATCTTGTAATAAAGAAAACTGCGGATGCAACTGAATTGAAGGGTCAGGTCGCTTGCGAGGGAAAGGTTATTGGACCGGTGAAAGTTGTAACGAATAAAAAAGATATCTCTACAGTAAAGGAAGGTGAAATATTGGTTGCTCCAATGACAACGCCTGAATATTTACCAGCGATGAAAAAAGCTGCCGCCTATATTACTGATGAGGGTGGAATTACATCACATGCCGCCATTGTCGCTCGCGAATTAAAAAAGCCGTGTATAATCGGCACAAAAAACGCCACCAAGATTTTCAAAGATGGAGATATAGTGGAGGTAGATGCGGATAAAGGAGTGGTTAGAATATTAGAAAGTGGTGAGAAGAAACAGAGAACAGATAAGTCTGAATCAATAGACTGTAAAGTGTCTGATAACCTTACTAAAAAAATTAACGAAATAAAATGGGTGAAGATTCTTCAAAGGAAAAGAACACCATATTTTAATTCATTAATCTTTTATGGAGCAATAAATAAAAACAACAAAAAAATAACTCTTGATTTCGCCGGTGAAAATTGGGCGTTTGTTAACGGAGCAATTTTCGTTTCGTTAAAGGATATTTCAAAGATTTCACAATTAATGCAAAATCTTTTTGAAAAAGACAATAGCTATTTTTTGAAATTTATTAATGAAGCACATAAAAATATTGCTGAATTTAATAATTTTGTCGAAGAATATTTAAATAGAGACTACCGCAATATTTCAAATCTACAGCTAAAAAATTATTTTATAGATTATAACAAAAAGTTTATTGAGATTTGTCCATATATGACTGTGGCAATATTTGCAGATAAACTTTTGGAAAAGGAAATAAGTGTTATTTGTGCAGATAAACCTGACCAGACTCATTATTTTGAGCTTTTTACTTCACCTGCGAGGTTAGGATATTTTGAACAACAGAATATTGATTTTGCCCAATTAATTTTGAAACTAAAAGCAAAAAAACAATCTGTGATTGATGATGTTTTGGTTGATGAGTATCTAGACAAATATTCATGGCTAGAAAATATGGAGTATAACGGAGATTTTCTTAAAAGAGAAGAACTAATTACTAGAATTAAGAAAGGGCTAGAAAGCAGTATTGATGATTTAGAAAAAGACCCTAATAATTGTGATAGAACAAAAGAATTAGAAATAGCCTTTAATAAGCTTAAGCTAAATAGTCGTGAAATAGATATAATAAAAACAGGTAGGGAATTTGTACATTTTAGAGCATATCGGACTGATGTATTCTTTAGATCGGCTTATTTTGTGAGACCGCTGTTTGAGGAAATATCTAAACGGCTTAATATCTCATATAAGGATATATTCTGGTTTCTACCAGATGAAATTGAAATTCTTCTGGAGGGGGGACAAGCTAATCCTGAATTAGTTGAAAAAAGAAAGGATTATTATTCAATTTTGGTTATGAATGGTAATTTGTCACTAAACTATTCAAAAGATATTACTGAAGACTGTTTTTGTAAGGAAGAAAAATTTAATGGCGATAGTATTTCAGGTCAATCAGCATTTAAGGGTAACGTTAGAGGAAGGGTGAGAATTATCTTATCAAAAAAAGATATTGACAAATTTCTTGATGGGGAAATTCTTGTTTCTACAATGACAAAACCAGATTTGTTGCCAATAATGGAAAAAGCTTCAGCTTTTATTACTGATGAGGGAGGGATTACCTGCCACGCCGCTATCGTTGCCCGTGAATTAAAAAAGCCTTGTATAATAGGAACAAAGAACGCCACAAAGATTTTAAAAGATGGAGATATGGTGGAGGTGGATGCGGATAATGGGGTAGTGAGGATAATTAAATAATTTTTGCAAATGGAAAACCCTACAGCGAGACTTGCGTCTACTACTGTAGGGTTTTTCCTGCTCGGCTTCTCGCTCGAGCAGGGTTGTGGTGCTTACGGCACCACGGTGACGGTGCGGCTGTCCGTGTCAATCACGTACACCCTGGCCAT
>CAZOJH010000054.1:0-4358 GCA_964580125.1 uncultured Candidatus Saccharibacteria bacterium
TCTCTAAGTTTTAGGGCTGCCCCAACATGGAAACATTCACCATCCCTATCTCGTATCCGGTCGTCGTAGTAGCTGGCTTTGAGTCCTTCCCAAAAAGCCAAGCTGCCACCCTCTAGATTACGAGCGGTGAGATCTTCGATCACGAGCTGTTTGAACTCTCTCCGGACTTTTGTTTCCTGATCCTTTACATGTTCGATCGGATGGATAGTGACGGCTTTTACACCTGCTAGTTTAGCAAACGCCAAAAGCATCTGCGTCTTGCCCTGGCAGTTTGCCGGGCACGTGTCCCTGTTCCATGGTCCATACAGACCAGGCAGGAAACTCCTTTCTTCTTTTAGACGATCGTCTTCCCTTCTCTCAATCTTCCGTCTGACCACCTCCATAGTAAGGTCACCCTCAGCCTCCTGACTTTCCGACCGGAACTCAAGATAGAGCTCCTTCGCGATTCCTAGCTGTTCTTCAGCTGTGCCTACTCTGAAACGCTCGGCCATTTGCCGAACACTCTCTGGCAGACACATCTCGGCAACCCTGAGAATTTCCTCTCCGCAGAGATGAATCAGGGCTCTTTCTTCCGCTACCGGCCGTTCAGATCTGCCCATTACCCGAGCCTGCTCAATCGCTTGCTTTTCCGGCAAACGATTAAGCATTTCTCCCATGGCCAGGTGCCCGGTCCTCCGAGCTACTCCTTCGTCCGAATCCGGACTAAGGGTGCTCAACCGAACCTCTCTGGCAAGCAAGGTAGCAAACCGCCTACTCTTCACAGCTTCTTGAAGCGACGAACCACAGCTCTGCAGAACCCAGTCGATGACTCTGAACATGACCGCCTCCTTTTCCTTTTTCCTCAGTTTTTCAAATACCTTTTCTATACTAGTTCTGTTCTGATACTAGCATAAAATAACGATAAAGTCAATAGTTATTCTAGGACGGCTTTGATCCGACGGACCCCGGCGGAGACGGCTTCTTCTTTAATAATTTTGAAATTACCCTTCGGATTACCTTCAGGGTCTCGAACACTGGCTAAGTCACCAGTGTTCTCGACATGCGGACCACCACAGAATTCCGCACTAAAGATAGTGTCGTCCGTGCCAATTTTATAAACCTTGACGGTATCACCATATTTGGACAAATCAAAGGAGAGCGTGGTGACCACTTTTTTGGCTTCCTCTTTGGGCATCTCTAACATCGTGACTGGTAATTTTTCCTGAATTTTTTGATTAACCAAATCTTCCACGGCTTTGATTTGCTCGGTAGTCATTTTCTCTGGCCAGTTGAAATCAAAACGCATCCGCTCGGTGGTGATATTACTTCCCTTCTGTATTATCTCCCCACCCAACACCCTTCGAAGCGATGCCAAAAGCAGGTGCGTGGCGGTGTGATATTTGGTTTCCATCTCTCCCGTCCCCCCTAGTCCGCCTTTGAATTTTTGTTCACTTCCAGCTTTGGAAATTTCCTGATGTTTTTTCATATCAATCTCAAATGCCGAAATATCAACTTCAAGATCATTTTCTTTTGCTATTTCTATTATCAACTCGATGGGGAACCCGTACGACGTATAAAGTGAAAAGACCGAGTGAGGTGCTAATATCTTATCAGTCAAAGTCCCGTTCATATATGTCTTAATAATATTCCTAAACTCAATTAAACCGTTTGCTAATGTCTTTCTAAATTTTTCATCTTCTGCCTTAATGACCTCCAAAATCTTACTTTCATTCCCTTTTAAATCAGGATAGGCGTAAGAAAAATTAGTTATTACTATTTTTACCAAATCAAAAATAGCTTCCGGAGAAAGTTTTAGCTTATCAATAAACCTGATGGCTCGGCGCAATATTCGGCGCAGAACATAACCTGCTTCAGTATTAGAAGGGGTGACACCATCAGAAATAATAAAAACCGCAGAGCGAACATGGTCCGCCACAATTCTAGCAGATTTCTCATCATAAATTTTAGTCTGAGATTTTATGTAGGAAATATATGGTTCAAAAATATCTGTCTCAAAAACATTTGCTTTGCCTTGCATTACCGCTGATGTTCTCTCAAGTCCCATACCGGTGTCCACATTTTTTTTAGCTAATGGCTCATACTTACCCTCGGCGGTTTTATTAAATTCCATAAACACATTGTTCCAGATTTCAATAATCCGGCCAGATTTTGTCAGCTCAGAAAATTTACCAGTGAGCACACCGCCTTTTTCCACCCCCACCACATCATAAAAGATTTCCGTATCTCCACCACATGGCCCAGTAGCACCAGCAATCCAAAAGTTATCATCCTTACCGAGCGGTATGATACGAATACTGTCTTCTATTATTTCATTTTCTCCAGCAACATCGATATTTAAATTGTGTTTCTTGAAGTTTTCCTTCCAGAAAACAATCGAATCCTCATCCCGTGGAATACCGTCTTCCCCCTTGAAGGTGGTCACATACAATCGCTTAGGATCCAAACCAAGACCCTCATTTTGATCTGTCAAAAACTCTAAGCTCCATGCAATTGATTCCCTCTTAAAATAATCCCCCAAGGACCAGTTCCCCATCATTTCAAAAAATGTCAGGTGGCGGTTATCACCCACATCATCAATATCACCCGTTCGTACGCATTTCTGGACGTCCACCAGACGGGTCCCATCAGGGTGTTTTTCACCAAGTAAATACGGAACCAGGGGTTGCATTCCCGCTGTCGTAAATAAAGTTCCTTTGTCCGGAATGATATAATTGGCCGGTACAAGCGAGGCTGATGGGATTATTTTATGCCCTCTTTTTTCAAAAAATTTTAAATATCGCTCCCTGATTTCTTTAGATTTCATCTTTAAAATATAGCATAATAAGTTTTATTTAAAAAGTTTGAAAACATTAAACCGAGAGATGGGACTTGCCTCATTCTCTCGGTTTCATAGTTCTACTTTCCTCCTAACTTTTTGTAAACATCAAGAATCAAGGCTTCAGTATCCTCCCAAGGCAGACAAGCGTCAGTCACGGAAAGTTCTGGCACAACTAGTCTGGCTCCCTCGGGGGTGCCAAGTTTACTGCTGTTTTGCTTTCCTCCCTTTAGATAGGACTCCAGCATAAACCCGGCAACACCTTCCTCACCGGCCGTAATTTGATCCACTAGGGAGTTTGCCACCTTGGTCTGGTTCAGATAATCACCAAGGGCATTGCCATGAGAGCAGTCCACAATCACTCGGCTAATCAGACCCATCTCTGTCAGGGCTTGGCAGGCAGATTTGATGGAGACAGAATCATGGTTTGTTCCTTTAGCTGAACCACGGAGTATTAAGTGAGCGTACCTGTTACCCGCGGTCTCAATGATAGAGAGTACATTGTCCTCATCCGGACCATCAAAGATGCCAGGATGTCTTGCATAGTCAATGGCGTTGAGAGCAATAGAGAGTGGACCGTGATCAGGGTTCTTCATCCCCACGGGCATTGTGAGACCACTAGCCATGGCTCGCTTTTCTGGGTCAGCGATAGTTCTAGCACCTATCCAGGCGTAGCTTACCAAATCACTAATCACGTTGAAGGCCGAACGGTGCAGAGCTTCAGTGGCCACAGGTACTCCCAGGTCGAGAATCTTTAGTATTAGTCCGCGCATCAGCCGGAAGCCGGACACCATGTCACAAGAGCCATCCAGATGAGGGTCTTTCATAAAGCCTTCCCAATCCTTGCGTGTTCGCGGTTTATCACCGCATACCCGCATGAGGACGGTGATATGACTTTCTACCCTCTTCATAAGCCCGGACAATCTCGCGGCATACTCCAACGCCTCTGACTCACTGTGGATTGAGCAGGGCCCCACAACCACGAGCAGATTCCTGGTCTGGGTTTTCTCCACCAAGTGGCGGACCACTGATTCTCTAGCGTTTAGAATTACGGACCGGACTCTCTCGGTGATAGGCAACTCCACTGACAGCTCCCGAAGGGACGGCAGTCTCCTCACCTTCACGATGTTTACGTTGGCCATCTTCATAGTCTAGCACCCCTTTCTTGTTTACAAAAGTTGTTAAAGAACTTATTTTTACATGTTTATATAAAACAAAACGAGCCCCGTTTGAGGACTCGTCTTTTTAATTAAATTTGTTTGAATATAAGTTTAATCAGAAAAACCAACCCTCAAGATATTAGGGCTATAATATGAAAACCAATTTCTCTGACTGATTATTGTCATATAGTTAGTATAGATGAGTTCTAATTTAGAGCAATATAGTGACTGTGGATAACTCTCTAACCGAACAAAGTATCCTTTTTGGAAATTGAAGTTTTTACTTTTTCTTCCTTAGCCAATTTTTGTAAGCTTTCACCTGCGGACTTACGGTAGCTACAGTAGTCACATTCCGGATTAGCAGCTGGGGCATTTGGTAAATC
>CAZOJH010000055.1:0-4237 GCA_964580125.1 uncultured Candidatus Saccharibacteria bacterium
AATCATCGCCCGAATTTTGGCAGCATCTCGGCCTTTAGCCTTAGCATCTGACAGGGAGGAGAGGATGATAGAAGTTAAAAGACTGATGATAGAGATTACCACCAAAAGCTCAATTAAAGTAAACCCCTTTTTATTATTTAAAATATTCTTCATAAATTATAGGGCTTTTAAGAAGAAATAAATTGATAAGGCAAAACAAATGACGGCTATGGTAATCATCACTTTTTTTGCCCCCGCTTCGTCCTTGGCTAAACCAGTTTTGATTATTAAGTTGGTAACACCTCCTTTCTTAGGTGGATAATTATAATTTGTCGGCTGGTTCTCATTAAATTCTACTCCCATAAAATTAGCTTTTAAATTATAGCGTATAGCTTTTATCTAAAAACTTAAAATTAAATAATTAATAAATTAACAACTCTAATTATATCACTTTTCTGAATAAACAGACAATGTTTCAACCACCATTCTCACTTTGTTGAATTCTTTTGAAACCTTTTTTTGTATATTTTGGCTTAGAATAAGCCTTTTATCTGGATTTGTCAGTAAAAAGTCAATCGCCTTCTTTATTTCTGCTGGTTCCTTGGGTCTAACTAAAATGCCACTTTCCATATCATCTATTATTTCTGGAATTCCGCCCACACTACTTGCTACTATTGGGAGACCGGCTTGACCAGCTTCTAGTATGACGTATGGCAGGGCTTCCGTAATAGAGGTGAGAGTAAAGATATCAAAAGCTTTCAAATATTTTTCTGCTTCAGATACTCGGCCAATTAAAAATATAGAGTCACTCAAACCGTATCTGTTTATCCTTTGTTCTAGCTTTTCTCTTTTTTCACCATCACCAATTATAATTAGGATCGGCAGACTAGCCCTATCATCGTCAGAAATTTTTAGAAGATGCATTGCCTCAACTATATATTTTAATCCTTTATTTTTGTGTAATTCGGAGATGGTGCCCAGCCATAAACGGTTACCGATATTAGAATCGGTTGGTAACTTTTCCAGAATCTTTTCTCGAGCAGTAGTTCTATCAAGAAAACTTATATTATCTAGGCCATTTCGAATCACGGCGACTTTTTTGCTATTAAATCTAGTCAGGATCTGATTTTTTGTTTGGGTAGATACGGCGATTGTTTTGTGGGATAGAGAAACCGTCAGTAAGTGGAGCAAATAGATAATTTTTTTCTGAAATTTACTTCGGTCTTCATTAAAAGCCCAGCCGTGTCCAGTAAAGATTATCTTAGGTACACGAGTGATTCTACCGGCAAGCGCTCCAAGTAGTCCCATCTTAGAGCTATTTAAGTGGACAATATCTGGTCTCTCTTTCCAGAAAATTCTAATAAGCTTTATTAAGGAAATAAAGTCCTTAAAAATATTTACATTTCGGAATAGATTTCCCAAAATAATTACCCGTACCTGAGCATCACGCAGTCTTTCAGCCAAAGTACCATCTGTCCCGAGCAAAACGGTGATGTTATACAAATCAGGTGACAAGCTGGTAGCTAGATCATAGACGTACTTTTGAGCACCACCCCAGCTACTTTTAGTAATACAGTATAGAATCTTTATTTTCTTTAACGGCATATAATTATATTTACATATATAGTATAGCATATTTTTATAGTTGAAGAATATCTGAAAAAATGTATACTTGAGTTCTTATGAATGTGGTGAATAGAAAAGAACCTTGGCTATTATTGTGCGGAGATATTTTTGTTTTTATTGTCTCCTTGTGGCTTACATTAGTAATTAGATTTGGGGCGGTCCCTTCAGGCTCTGTCTTCAAGGAGCATTTACTACCCTTCAGTATCTTATTTATTATTTGGTGTCTTGTCTTCTTTGTCGCTGGCCTTTATGAAAAACATACGACTATTTTTAAAAGTCGGTTACCAGTTAGAGTTATAAATACCCAAGCCTTCAATAGTTTTCTGGCGGTAGTGTTTTTCTATTTTGTCCC
Source organism: uncultured Candidatus Saccharibacteria bacterium (assembly GCA_964580125.1). Classification (GTDB taxonomy): domain Bacteria; phylum Patescibacteriota; class Minisyncoccia; order Phycocordibacterales; family GWA1-40-21; genus CAIJXO01. The sequence goes on from CAZOJH010000055.1 coordinate 1,958, forward strand.
TTATTTTGGTATTACCCCCAAGGTGATTCTATTTATTTATATTGTTATTTCTCTTTCTTTGATTTTTCTCTGGCGAGTATATGGTGAAAGAGTTTTTGGTATCAAAACTCTTGAACAGGCGATGATTTTGGGGAGAGGAAAAGAAATGACCGTGTTAATGCAAGAAGTAAATAATAATGCGCGTTATGGTTTGGAATTTGTTTGCTCTTTTGATTTGGATAAGTTAAATGAAGCCGATTTCGAAAAAGAAATTATCACACAGATAAATTTGCAAAATATAACGGTGGTGGTGATGGATATGCAAGATCAAAATCTGAAGAAAAACCTGTCTCACTTTTATGATTTATTATTTTCTAAAATACGCTTTGTAAATATTAACAGCTTATATGAAGATATTTTTGACCGGGTGCCGTTATCCTTGGTTGGCTATGATTGGTTTTTGGAAAATGTCTCTCTTACTCCTAGGCCGGTTTATGATACTTTGAGACGAGTAGTTGATCTTATTTTAGCCCTGATTCTATTGCCTATATTTATTTTGGTTTATATTTTGGTCTGGATAATTAAAAAATTTGAGGACAGAAGACCAATATTGATTTTTCAGGAAAGAGTGGGTTGTAATGGAAAAAATGTTCGCATAATTAAATTCCGAACCTGGCTTTACGATGATGCTGGAGATGAGGAGGCAAAGAAGAAAAACAAGATAACCCGGATTGGTAATTTTCTCCGCCGGGCTCGTTTGGATGAGCTACCACAAATCTTAAATGTCTTGAAAGGGGAGTTGTCATTTATTGGACCCCGTCCAGAGTTGCCGGTTTTAGTAAAGGTCTATGAGAAAGAGATACCTTATTATAATGTCCGTCACTTGATCAAACCTGGTCTTTCTGGCTGGGCCCAGCTTCGTCAGGATAATCCACCGAAGCATGATCCGGATTATAATGAAACCAAAACCAAGCTCTCCTATGATTTATTTTATATAAAAAATCGTTCTCTATTACTAGATTTAGTGATTGTGCTTAAGACTATTAAAACTCTGCTATCAAGGTCAGGGAAGTAAAAACACAACCGCCCCGCCTCCCAGACTCGGCACCCCTCCTTGACCAAGGAGGGGAAAGTTTGAACCTCACAAGGTGCTTTTGTTGCAAAATTTTCTAAATCCGCTATACTGTCCCCATGTTTAAAAGACGATTTTGGGCCGTAATATTAATTTTGATTTCCGCTTTAGTTGGCTACTATGTTTATTCTACCAATTGGACTAAAATAGTTCCAGGAAATGAAACCGTGGCTACAACAACTGTTAGCTCTACTCATAAATTTAAATTAGGTCTGGATCTAAATGGTGGGGTAGAGCTCATCTATAAGGCAGACACCACTGGTATAGCCACTTCTGATGTCTCTGGTAAGATGAATTCCTTAAAAAATCTAATCAACGAAAGGGTAAATGTTTTTGGTGTATCTGAACCTATTATTCAGGTAGAGTCAGTCGGTCTTATTGGTGGAGACAGTTCGGAGCAACTTATTGTGGACTTACCCGGGATGACTGATATCGCTGGAGCTATCGCCCAAGTGGGTAAAACTTATGTTTTAGAGTTCAAACTTTTAAAGAAGGAATTTGAAAATTCTACTAGTACTGAGCCACTCACGGGAGCTAGTTTTGAGTCAACTGGTCTGACTGGGGCCCTACTAGAAAAGTCTACTTTAGAGTTTAACCAAACTACGGGTGAACCAAACGTGTCTTTGCAGTTTAACAAGGAAGGCTCAGATTTATTTGCTAAAATTACTAAAGAAAATATCGGCCGTCGCTTGGCTATCTTCCTTGATGGTAATGTCATGTCCATGCCTTCAATTAGAGAAGAAATTACCGGCGGTAAGGCATCGATCTCAGGTGGTTTTACGGGTCCTACCGGTTTAAAAGATGCCAAGAGTCTGGTCAACGATTTAAACCTTGGTGCTCTACCTATACCAATCGAGCTTATCTCTACTCAGAGTATTGGGGCCTCACTTGGGGTTGAGGCGGTTAAGGCTAGTACGCATGCTGGGCTCTGGGCGTTTATTGTCATCTCAATTTTCCTTGTTCTTTGGTATCGCTTACCCGGTTTATTGGCAGTTATTTCTCTTTCTATCTATGTGGCTATAAACCTAGCTTTGTTCAAACTGATCCCTGTCACCTTAACCGCCGCTGGTATTGCTGGTTTTATCCTTTCTCTTGGTATGGCCGTGGATGCTAATATTTTGATTTTTGAAAGAATGCGGGAGGAGCTCGCTCGTGGCCGAGTATTGGCT
>CAZOJH010000056.1:0-2358 GCA_964580125.1 uncultured Candidatus Saccharibacteria bacterium
ACCGTGAACAAAACTAATTTTACAGATACCGTAACTCAATCTACTGCCATCTTATCCCCTGGTGCTCTAGCTGTTACTAAGGGAGTCTACGATCTTGGTGGGTATAATTTGACCGCAGGCAGCGTTGCTGTCAGCGCTGGTTCTACTCTACGTCTTATGGGAGACGAGACAGTCAGTGTCACTCCGACATTTAGTGCTAGTTCTACTGTTGAATATTATGCTACTTCTGGTTCCCGGGCTATTAAAAGCTGGACCCACACTACTGGTACTCTAAAAATTAACGGAGCCGGGGGTGTATTTATTCTTCCGGCCATTTCAACCATATCTACTACTACTATCTCGGCTGGAACCTTGAGTCTGAACGGTTATAACTATACGACTACTTTTTTGCAAAATAGTGATACCCTAAGATTAAAAGGAAGTGAGACGCTGTCTATTTCTACTTCCACCCGTTCTGGAACTATTGAATATGTGGGTGATGCTGACAGCGCAGCGGATAGTTATACTATCAATCAGACACTGCCGTATTTTAGTCTGAAAATTAATGCTACCGATGCTACTGACACTTTTATAATTTCCACGGCCGTTACCTCTGTGTCTGGTCTGATTGATTATTGGAAGGGAGATGGTAATGCCCTCGATTCAGCCGGTAGTTATAATGGAACATTTTATGGGGATGCCACCACAGCTGCCGGAAGATTTGGTAATGCCTTTAGTCTTGATGGAAGTGGGGATTATGTGGATGTGGGAGATATCAATGCCCTTGATGGGGCTTCTCAATTCTCAATTTCCTTATGGATGAAGGCAGATGCCTTTGCTGCTGCTGTGGGACCAATATCAAAAGAGCTGGGTAATAACGTCCGGATCAATATGCAATTTCTTGGTGCCACTAATCCTACCGGCTTCTATATTCTCTTGGCTCTAGATGCTAATACCTATGGCCAAACGGCCGCTAATATTGTCAGCACCGGAAACTGGTATCATCTTGTCTCCGTTTATAATGGGGCTGGGGCCACAAACGCCGATAGGTTGAAATTCTATCTGAACGGATCCGCTGTAACCTTTGCCGGCTTTGGTGGAACAATTCCGGCTACTACAGGCACTAATTCCGCAACCGTTAAAATTGGTAAATTGCAGGCGAATACCTTTGACGGGTTGGTGGATGATGTTCGTATCTACAATGTAGCCATATCGCCGACTGACGTTACTACTTTGTATAATTACAATGGCATAGATGTTGCTGACCCTACGTTCACCCTCCCTGGTTCCTTGACTGTCTCATCTGGTGTCTTAAACGCTAGTACTACTGATCTGGTCTTAAGTGGTACTAATCAAGTTGTCACCCTAAATGCCACCACTACTTTTAATAGTTTGACTAAAATCTCCACCGCTTCTACAGATACCCTCACTTTTGGTACGACAGGTAAGCTGGTGATGACCGCTACTACCACTCTCCAAGGTTCCTCGGACCATCCGCTTTCCCTCCGTTCCAGCACCCCAGATACTCAATGGCTATTTGATCCGCAGGGTACCAGGACTTTCTCATATCTTGATGTTATGGATTCTTGGAATACCAATGCTACGGCTATAGACACATCTAGCATGACTGGCTTCACAGACTCAGGTAATAACACTGGTTGGAGCGGGGAACCAGTTGTTACCCCAACTCTAGACGTCAGTAGATCAGGTACTCAGCTCGCTACCACCACCATGCCAGTAACTGATCTTAACCTTGGTGGTGCTTTTACTCTCAATGCCAATGACGGAGATATCACGGTAGATTCTATCAGACTAAAACAAGTTGGTTCACTTGCAATCAGTAGTATTGATAATGTTAAATTATATTATAAAGAGGAGTCTTCTTGCTCGGCCACTAAACCATCAGGGACGACACTGTTTGGCACCGCGGATTCCTTTGATGTTAATAAAATTGCCACTACCACTGGCACTATGGTCATTGGTCAAGGCACCACCACCTGTCTTTATATTACTTATGATTTAGTTGGTGAATACAGCACCTCCACCCTTGGTCGTAGTATTGATTTTGAAATCACTAATCCCTCGTTAGACGTTGCAGTCACTGGTGGTACTGTCAGTACTACGGGTAAAGTAAATATATCAAATCGAACAATTGTAACCACCGCTGACATTCTTTCTCTATTGTCTTTAAGGATGAATGATCCAGCCAAAGATCCAACTGTCTTTTATCTTCAAAACAGTGCTGTCTGGAAGATGGAAGCTGGGGGCACACCAGTCCGCATATCAAATCCTAATCTTCAGGTTCACACCTTGACCTTTACTGATTTGACCGGGGCCAACAGCGGGGGGACAGTGCGGATGGAGATGACTATATCTAAT
>CAZOJH010000056.1:2368-4228 GCA_964580125.1 uncultured Candidatus Saccharibacteria bacterium
CTGGCGCGGATTCTTCATTCATAAATGTATCTAGGACTTATAGTACTACGGCCACGGTGAAGGCGCGGGGCGGGAATAATTAAGTAAAAAACCAAATTGACCTTTTGTATAGGGGCATATTTTATGCTATTGACTTTTGTCTATATTGTATGCTATAATAGTAGATAGCTAGGAAGACCTAGTCAAAAGTTCCTAAACAAAATCGACCAAACGGTCGGAGAAAAAGAGAAAAGGGAGGTGGGTATGAGTATTGCATTGGGGATCCTGACGCTGGTCATGACTATCGGCGCCGTCGTGTTTTTCCTTTCAGGTAACTGGAAGAAGACACTCGTGGTCGTTGGAGGTTGGGGAGCCTATGAGGCTTTCTGTATCCTCTATGACTATCTCCTGTGGCCAATTGTCCAAAGTAAGTTGGGGGGCATCAGTGTGATTCCCCTGACTATCGGTGCCATGGCTTTGAACTTTCTGATGCTAAAGTGGTATCAGGAAAGCGGTCAAAGCTGGCTCGGTGTGGACTATCTGGAACAGGTAAAGGTCAAGGGTGACAAGTGGGCGGAGAGGTTTTACCAGCACAAGAGTGGGCTCGTCAGGGCTTTCATGTATGTGCCGGCAAAGTCCCTTCAGGCTGTCATCTGGCTGTTGAAGAAGAACGACGTTCTGGCCTTCCTCTTTCTCTCAGTCTGGAAGGATTCCTTTGTGACGACAGCGTTCCTGCGTCACGGGAGATCCGGAAAGCTTGAGGCAAGGGACTATAAGGTCTTCATTGCCAGCACTATCCTAAGTTGCTTGGCATGGGGGCTTCTGGTCAAGGCGTTCCTTCTTCTCTTCACGGTCATCTGTGGGCTAATCTAAAGTTCGGTTGCAAGACCGAGAAATCAAACGGCGTTGGGCATTCATTTGCCCCTCGCCGTTTTATATTTTATCAAATTATTATTTGGTTTTAAACCAAAAAAGGTATATAATATTGAAATGAACCTGGATGATATATATACTCCAATAGGAGTTGCAAGAGAAGAAATTAAAAGACGCTGGAACGATAAGGAGTTACGGAAAAAGATTGAAGGATTACTTGGGAAAGACTTGCCGGATGTCTTTAGGAAAGAACCCCGGGCTATTTTGTTTAGGGCAATCCTTACACCAAATTTTGAGAATAGTTATTTTTCTGATTTGATGGACTTAATAGAATTAAAACCAATTTGTGCAGAGCTTTATGTCGATAAATTTTGTACAATGAATAAGGATAAAGTTCGTCTTGGAAAAATGGTGTTTTTACATAGATCACAAAAAAATAAATGTGATATAATAACCAAGAGAGTTGTTATCGATTTTGATGCAAGTGAAAAAAAACCATTTAATGAGATTAAGACCCTAAACAATAAGGACTTTGTGGAATTTCATCATCATTTGTATAAGAAACAATATAAAGAAATTATGGAAATCTTTGATGCTTCATACTTAAAGAAAGACGGGGATAGTGCAAAAGAAGTTTATGAAAGAATTTTTGGTATTTGTTTAATTAATGGTGTTTTATTTGAAAATTTTATTGCCAAGGATGATGAACACGAGAAAAAGTTTTCTGAAAATGTTGTCTTACCTGCTTTTAAATCGGTTTGTGACAAGTTCGGTTTAAAACCGTTAATTGTCCCTCTTTTACCACTTAAAAATGAAGAAAGAGAGGAATGGGATTGGTATCCCGGTCATTTAGAAAAGGAGATGCACGATTTTTTTAAAGAAAATAGATAATTTAATTAAATATGAATTACAATGCGATAACAAATCTAGATACATGTATTCCGTCTGCTTTGAGCATGCTTAACGGTAGTTTTAGTTTGTTATATTATTCTCATATCCCAGTATTAA
>CAZOJH010000057.1:0-4123 GCA_964580125.1 uncultured Candidatus Saccharibacteria bacterium
TAGCTTTGAATGTATTATGGCCTTGAGAATACTGTCCTCCCTTGGCTACATTGGTAAGTTAGGGGACTTTGATCAATTTACTACGTCACCGTATTTTACTCCGGAACTTTTGACTACCATGGCTATTCTTAAATCTAAGGCCATTTTAGAGATAAATAAATCTCTCAAGGAAACACATTTATAACCTAGTTTCTACTTTCAGATAAAAATGTTATAATTCTGTTATGAACTTTAGAATAATTCCAGTCCAGAGGATCCTGCTAGTATTGTTTGTGGTGGTTATTTCTTTTGGCATCGGTTGGTATGGGCAAAAGGCGGTTGAAAAGTTTTTGGCCAATTTTAAAGTTGAGAAAACGAATAAAACTCAAAATCTTTAATATCTATGTTTGAAGACCCAAAAAGCAAAATAAGTCAGCTTGAACGCGTCCTTGATGCTAGAGAAGATCGTGTAACTAAAAGAATAAAGAGGCACGAGCTTCATAACCGCGACATTACTGTTAATCAGAAGTGGGATGATAGTGAGTTTGAAACTGCGGCCGAGGCTGAAGGCCAGGAAAAAGGTCCGAAGGGGATATCTTTTTCTCTGAAAGTTTTAATTGGTTCTATTATCTTTTTTGTAATTGCTCTCGGTCTAGTGGCCTATAAGTTTTTAGGGGAGAGTAATTTAGTTTCTGGTAATAAAATTGAGATTACAGTTAAAGCCCCTATTTCTGTAGCTGGTGGCGAGATTCTTTCCTTTGAGATAGAAATTAAAAATAATAATACTGTTACCTTAGTCGGGTCAGATTTAGGTGTTACTTTTTCGGCTGGAGCTAAGGACGCTATTGATACTTCGCTTCCAGCTAAAAGAGTACAAGATTTTATTGGGGACATTTTGCCAGGACAGAGTATAAAGAAAAATCTATCTGTTGCACTATTCGGCGAGGAAAATGAAAAGAAAGAAATAAATATCTCCCTAGAATATAAAATAGCCGGTTCTAATTCTTTATTTAATAAAAATAAAGTCGTCTCCGTCCTTATTAGTTCTTCTCCTGTAAGCATTGTTGTAAGTGGCCCGACTGAAGTAAATACTAATCAGACTGTAGATTTTACTGTTGAAGTTATTTCCAATTCTCCGACTATGATGAAAAATCTATTATTGAAGGTCGCGTATCCTCCTGGTTTTTCATTTAGTAATTCTACTCCAAACACTTTTTCTAAAAATAACCTATGGCTAGTAGGTGACTTAGAGCCGGGAGCCAAAAGGATAATAAAGTTTTCCGGTGTTCTAAGTGGTCAAGAAGCAGAAGAGCGTGGCTTTAATTTTAATATTGGTACGCAATCAAAAAGCGACAACCTGACTATTGATGTTCCTTTTTCTTCTCATTTTTCGTCTATTACTATTAGACGTCCTTTTGTTAGTGCCGACATATTTTTTAATGATTCGAATGCTACTGAATATATTTCTTCCGCCGGTGCTAAAATAGACGCTCTTATAAAGTGGCAAAATAATCTGGCCTACGAAGTTTCTGATGTTTCCATTGTTGTAAAGATAAGCGGTAATGCGGTTGATAAATCATCAATCCGGGTAGATGGTGGTTTGTATAAGTCTATTGATAATACGATTGTCTTTAATAAGGCCACTGACAGTGATTTGGCCAGCCTTGATCCAGGCAAGGAAGGAACCAGTAGATTTTCTTTCAGTAGTTTTAACTCCGGCACTGTTACGGGATCAAGTTTAACTAACCCCATAATTGTTTTAAGTATTTCCGTTCAAGGTCGTCGTATCGGCTATGGTAGCAATCAGGAGGACGCTCTTTTTTCTGATACCCGAAAGGTTAAAATCACCTCTGACCCGCAGATTTTTGCCAAGTCTCTTTATTTTGTTGGTCCCTTTAAAAATACCGGGCCAGTTCCACCTAAGGCTGAAACGGAAACCACATACACAATCACCTGGACAGTTACTAATCCCCTAAATAACCTATCTAATGTTAAAGTTAACGCGATATTACCACCCTATATAAAATGGTTAGGAATCATTAGCCCGGAAAAAGAAAAAATGGATTATGATGAGGGCACTGGTTCCTTGGTTTGGAATATTGGTAATGTTTTAGCCGGAGCGGGGACTATTTCACCGGCTCGAGAAGTATCTTTCCAAATTTCTTTCTTACCAAGTGTAGACCAAATAAAACTTACCCCAGATTTAGTCGGAGAGATGACTCTAAGCGCTCGGGATAATTTTACCCTGTCTACGGTCACGGACACTTTCCAAGCTATAAATATCAGGCTAAGTAGTGACCCTTATTTTAAAGTTGGTGACGAAGCTGTTGTTCAATAGTTGTGAAAAAGTTTTAATTATATATACTGTATTTATGGCAAAAGAAAAAAAGGAAAATAGCGATTTAATGGAAAAAATAGTCTCTCTTTGCAAGCGCCGGGGGTTCATCTATCAGGGTTCAGAAATATATGGCGGTTTGGCTGGAACTTGGGATTACGGTCCGCTTGGTGTTGCTCTAAAAAATAACGTTAAGAACTTATGGTGGAAAAAGTTTGTGACTGACCGGGAAGATATGTATGGAGTGGATGCCTCTATCCTGATGAATCAAAAAGTTTGGCAGGCCACCGGACACGTGGGCGGTTTCTCTGACCCGCTGGTTGAATGCCGTAAATGTAAAAGGCGGTTTCGAGCTGATCACTTAGAAGATAAAAAGAAATGTCCTGATTGTGGTGGAGTTCTTGGTGAGTCCAGGCAGTTTAATATGTTATTTAAGACTAATGTCGGGGCGATTGAGGATGATACCTCCATCTCTTATTTGAGACCAGAGACGGCTCAGGGAATGTTCGTAAATTATAAAAATATTATTGATTCCTTCCATCCTAAATTGCCGTTTGGTCTAGCCCAGATTGGTAAGGCCTTTAGGAATGAGATTGCTCCTCGGGATTTTATCTTCCGCTCTCGGGAATTTGAACAGATGGAAATAGAGTATTTGGTAAAACCCGCTGACTGGCAAGACAGCTTTGAGCACTTTAGACTTGAGATGCTGGACTGGACAAAGGAAATTGGCTTGAAGAAGGAACACGTTTATGAAGTTGAGATATCTGATGCGGACCGGGCTTTTTATTCCAAACGAACAATAGATTTTGAATTCGAATTTCCTTTTGGCCAGAGCGAGCTTTATGGTCTGGCTTATCGGACAGATTATGATCTGAGCCGTCATTCACAGTCTAGTGGAGTGGATTTAAATTATGTTGATGAGGAAGTTACAAAAGAAGCGGATAGAAAGATAGTTCCGCACTGTATTGAACCTTCTTTTGGGGTAGACCGGACTGTTTTGGCTATCCTAACTGATGCCTATACGGAAGATGAGATGGGTGGTGAAGTCCGGGTTTACTTAAAATTAAAAGCCAGCGTGTCACCAGTAAAAGTAGCAGTTTTCCCTCTAATGAAAAATAAAGAGACTTTGGTAAATAAAGCCAGAGAGGTTTATAAAGGTTTGAAGAAAGAATTCGGCGCAGTAATGTTTGATGACAATGGTAATGTAGGGAAGAGATACCGAAGACAAGATGAGATTGGTACGCCTTACTGCGTGACGGTGGATTTTGATACTATTGAGAAAGATGATACGGTAACAGTTCGTGATCGTGATACTGGCAAGCAGGAGAGGGTGGCTGTAAAAGAACTCACTGATTACCTAAAGAGCAAGCTAAACTAATTTGCTATTTTGTGCTATCTTTGAAATATGAATTACACTAAAACCGTTTTGGATAATGGACTGAGAATAATCACTGTGCCGATGAAGGATAACCCTACGGTCACGGTTTTTACCCTCGTTGAGGCTGGGTCAAAATATGAGACAAAGGAAAAAAATGGTATCTCACACTTTTTGGAACATATGTGCTTTAAGGGCACAGCAAAGAGGCCAAATAGTTCAGACATCAGTACGGAGCTGGATAACATCGGGTCTATTTATAATGCTTTTACAGCTGAGGAAATCACCGGTTATTATGCTAAGGCGGAATATCGACATGCGGATAAATTACTGGACATTATTTCTGATATGTACTTGAACCCGGTTTTTGTTGAGGAAGAAATTGAGAAGGAAAAGGGAGTGATTATTGAGGAGATAAATATGTATGAGGATTT
>CAZOJH010000058.1:0-4050 GCA_964580125.1 uncultured Candidatus Saccharibacteria bacterium
CAGCTAATCAAGGCCGGCAAAAGACGCGAGGACCAAAAAATTTGAATAGTTTCTGGAAGAGCGAGGCCAGACATTTTAAAATCAAACAATCTTCGCTTTAATTTTTTTTAGCTCTTCCCTCACCACCATTCGGTCATCCCAAGGTATAGTTTTATCACCGATAATCATGGACTGCTCGGCTCCCTTCCCGGTAATAAGAACTACATCATTTTCGCGGGCTAAGGATAACGCTTTATTTATTGACTCCCTTCTATCTTCAATAGTAAACAGATTTTGCCCACGGACCTTACCACCCTTTTCCGCCACCTGTGCAATATCCTCAATGATGCTTTTAGGGTCATCGTCATATGGATCCACGTTAGTCACAAAAACATAGTCAGCGAGCCTCCCTACTATCTCCCCCATCAGTACCCGTTTGGTTTTATCTCTCCCCCCTCCCTCGGCCCCAAGTAAGACTATCGTCCTACTGCCAGCTTCTTTTAAATTATTAGCGGTAGTCAAAACATTCGTCATACTTTCCTTTTCATGAGCGTAATCTACCAAGACTAAAAACTTTTGTCCTTCTTCTATCTTCTCCATTCGCCCCGGAATTAAATGTAGTTTTTTTAAACCGGCTGAGATATCTTCGTAAGAAACACCAGCTAGCCTGGCCACAATGATTGCGGGTAGAGCATTATAAACATTAAAAGCCCCCAGGATGGATAGTTGATAATCTCTATCCGCCACAGAAAATGCCACCCCATCACTTTTTTCTTGAATTTTCTTGGCCTGTAAATCAGCCTGTTTTTTAATACCAAAAGCTATTTTTTTGTCCGCGTCAAAATTCCTAAAGTAATCAGCGTATTCACTATCATTATTTACAATGATTGTTCGGTCTACTTTTGTACCGTTAATACGTTTGCTTTTCTTCATCAACTTTTCAAAAAGTTTGCCTTTGGCCTCTTTATATTTTTCAAAACTTCCACCGTGTGATGGTAAATGTTCGGGGGTCAAATTAGTAAAGATAGCGGTATCAAAAATTATCCCCACATCTCTTTTTTGCTTTATCCCCTCGGAGGTTACCTCCACCAGGCAGTACTGACAGCCCGCCTTGACCATCTCCGCCATTAGCTTCTGAATCACAAACCGTCCAGGCATGGTCATATGATACTTATTCAAGGTTTCTTTATCTCCAATCTTTACATTGGCTGTGCTAATCAGTCCGGTCTTTATCCCTCCAGCCGTGAGGCATGACCAAATATAGTTTATTGCCGAGGTTTTACCCTTGGTGCCCGTTACTCCAATCACCACCATCTTTTTACTAGGAAAGTGGTAAATGACGGCACCGAGCATGGCTATCAAATAATAATATGGGGTTAAAAGAAAAAATGGTAAATATTTTTTTATTATTTTTTTCATTTTATTTAACTTTTAGTAACTTTCTAAACGCATACATGAAATACCAAAACGGCTGATAGATAATATCATAAAAATCAGAATGTTTAATAATTTGCCCACCAAATTTTACCTTATAATCAGTCAGCCCCGCCCAATCCTTGTTTTGTCTTTTATCGTCTAAGTTCACCCCGCCAAAGTTATACTCCTGACAATTCAAGGCTTTGGCCTCAATAATGGACTGCCACTGGACCAGATAATTTGGCGACAAGTTCCGATATTCATTGCTTGATCCACTAAATACATAGTGAGACGTCTGGCCAAAGACTATTATCAGGTCAATCACCAATATCTTATCTCCTAAGTAAGCAATAGCCAAAAAAGATTTATCTTTATTATTTTTATCAAGATTGGTAAAAATATTTTTATAATATTCTTCAGCATGGAGACCAAAGTGATTTCGCTCCGCCGTAATTTTCATCAACTGATAAAAATCAGTAAAATGTTCCAAAAAATTACTCCTGATTATCTTAACGGTGACCCCCTTCTTCTCGGCCAACCTGATACAGTAGCGAGTATTCTTGTGCATCACATTTAAAATATCTTCTTTTGTCCTTTCATTATTTAAGACCCACTCTTCTCTCGGCTGAAAGTTTGATCCACCTAAAAATATTTTTGGTACTCTGTAAAAAGTTTTGCTCAGGTGTTTTAAAATATCTCCATCCTCAACTCTTGGAAAAAAATCAAGTCGAGTATAGACCACAGTTTTATCTTTTATAATCTCAATGCTTTTATGTATAAAATCTAGTAGTTCGGCAGAGTATTCCTTAACTACCGGCCCATAAGGAATGTAATAATAGTTCTTACCAAAGATGAGCGGAAATTTTATGGCTTGAAAAAAAGCAATGATTTGTCCCTGGTCCTCAATCACAAACTTTTTGACTTCCCTTCTCCTTTGCCAAGTAGCATAAATCTCTCCTTGCGTAAAAGAAGCCTTCATTTCTATTAAAAATGGCTCTACTTCAAGGTTATTTTTTACTTCACGGATGGTATACATTCTCCCGTATTCTATTATCTTTTTAGGTTTAATACAAATAAAATAATATCTATACCGTCCTTTACAAACCTCTACTCTGCTATATACTCAAGATAGATTTGTTCCACCCCAAACAGGAGACGGTGCAATGAAAAAGCCCCGAATGAGTGAACCCCACGCTGATGGAAGCCGGGTGGCAATCCCCACCAAACGTCACGCCAAAAAGTGTGCGGCAGCCATACTGGTAACCTTCGGCAAACCGAAGATTACCAAGGGGAAGCATGCCCGTCACGCTCGGCACCAGGTTCGTTTGTGTCTCGAGGCCTTACACAAGTTTCTGAAGACAATGCCCAAGAGGTGACAACGCCTCTGAACAACACCCGCCCCATCCAGCTTGGATGGGGCACGCTTTTTATATTGTATTTAGTAATATTATAGGTAGAATTAAAATATGCCGGAATTACCAGAAGTAGAAACAATAAAGAGAGAGCTCGCAAAAGTCCTGAAGGGAAAAACTATTTCGGGAGTGGATATTTTGTGGCTCAAAACTGTGACCCCTACCTCAGCTGATAACTTTAGTAAAATAATTATCGGCAAGAAAGTTTTAAGGTTAGAACGCCGGGCAAAGATGATTCTTATCCACCTTAGTGGTCAAATTAGTTTGATTATCCACTTAAAAATGACTGGGCAACTTATTTTCGTAATGAAAAAAGGTAAAATACTTTCTGGCGGACACCCAACAAATGATGTACAGACGCCGGGGCGCCACACCCGCCTGACATTTCTATTTAGGGATAGGAGTAAACTTTATTTCAACGACCTCCGCAAATTTGGCTGGATAAAAATACTAGATGAGAAACTAAGGAAATATATTGACACTGAAGTTGGTGTTGAACCATTATCCAAAGATCTCACCATGGTGAGATTTAAGACAATGTTAAATAGATATCCCAATCGAACGGTAAAACAAATATTACTAGACCAACACTTAATTGCCGGTATTGGTAATATTTATGCAGATGAAAGCACATATCTTTCCGGTATTTTACCCATGAGAAAAGTAAAGACACTGAAAGAAAAAGAATTAACTGATCTACATAAAAATATTATAGCCGTTTTAAAGTTATCCATCCAGAAAAAAGGTACATCATCTAGAAATTACTTGCGCAGCAACGGTAAGAGAGGTGGTTTTGTGCCCTATCTTATGGTCTATGGGCGTAAAGGCGAAAAATGCAAAAAATGTAGCACCGTAATTAAAAAGATTAAACACGCCGGGCGTGGCACTCACTATTGTTCCACTTGTCAAAAATAAGTTTTACTATTAGAATACCTCCCCATATGAATGAAGACATTTTGTGGGCACTTAAAATAATATTTATTTTGTTTTGTCTGTGGTATGTGGGCGGAGGGATGGTGCGTTTCAAACAAGAAATACTAGCGGAAACAAATAAACCAACAATTAAACAAAATAGTGCTACAGTGTACCAACCAAAAGTTTATTACCAAACGGTTATTTTGAAATAAAATACGGCCAGGTTTACAGAGAAAACATTCAAATTTTTTGAGTAAGTCTTAAAAACCCGCTAGATATTCCTTTTTCTTTGCACGATAATAATTTTGTCGTCACAAAATTATTTCTC
>CAZOJH010000059.1:0-3829 GCA_964580125.1 uncultured Candidatus Saccharibacteria bacterium
CTTCTCTACTCCCTCAGTTTCTTGCTAGAAACTTCAGTCCGTAAGGCACAAAAAAGCAATATCCAGCTGTCTTTAATGCTTATATATATTCAAACTCCCTAAAAACCACCTCATATAATCCAATCACTCTTTTGGCTTCCCTTTCATTTATCATAAAGTCTGAACCCTCGTGAGCTATCGCATTTCTAATCTTATGGGCTTCCCAGGCACTTTCAATGTTTGAGAAATCACTTGGTTCTATAACTTTTAATTTTTCACCAATACTTTCTTGCATATAGCCCATTTTTTCTAGGATTTCTCCCAGCATTATGTCACACTCCAAAATGGCTAACTTCCAATCACTTGGATTAGCGGAGTTAATATGAACAACAACTCTCTGCCACTTTTCGTTTACCATGGCTTTAGGCAGGCTGCTATCTACTACTTCCTTTTGGTCTGGTAGCTCAAAAGCATCGGTCGTCTTTTTTCTTATACTCATCATACCATTGGCCAAATAAATAATTACCACAATCAGAATGACTGATAAAATAAAAGAAAAGGAAAATAACCTAAGCATTACGGACACGGCATAATCTGGCAATAGCAACCAAAAATTCTTTATTATCTCTCCCCAGTTTTGGTCAGCCGTACTTTTACTGATCGCCTTTATCAAATCAAAAATAAAAGAGGCAAAATCAACTGAGTGGAGAGTATCTATTTGATCTACTGGAGGATTCATATCTATATTTTACCAGATAATTACTTATTTTCAAAATCAGAAGCTAGAGCAAACAGTAAATCTTCCCTTCCCGTAGATGCCATAAGCTGTAAACCTAGAGGAAGCTTTTTGCCATTAACTTCTTTGAAGCCAGACGGAATAGACACAGCTGGTAAACCAGCCAAATTGGCGGGGACGGTAAAAATATCTTCCAAATAAAGTTGCAAGGGGTCATTAATCTTTTCTCCAATTTTAAACGCCACGTCAGGAGTAGTCGGAGTGATAATCACGTCTACTCTTTCAAAAGCCTTTTTATAATCAGCTCGGATCAGATCCCGGACAATATTAGCTTTATTATAATAAGCATCATAATAACCAGAGGAAAGAATATAAGTTCCCAAGATGATTCTTCTTTTTACTTCCGGGCCAAAACCAGCTTGTTTTGACTTAAAATAATCGTCAACACCGTTCTTACCGTCAACATGCAGCCCATATCGGACACCATCAAAACGAGCCATGTTAGAGGAAACTTCAGCCGGAATCAAGGTATAATAAACCGCCAAGGAATAGCTGATGTTCGGTAAACTTATCTCTTGAACTTCAAATCCTAGTTTCTTTAGTCTTTCCACTGATTCAGTGAAGTTTTTCAAAACTTCTTTATCCATACCTTCCACTTTCATAGCCTCCTTGGGAATTCCGATTTTTATAGATACCGAGGCTTCGCCTTGGTGTTGGTGGTGATCAATACTGGTGGAGTCCATCACATCTTTTCCAACAATAAAATCAAAAACGGTTCGGGCATCCTCTACCGTCTTAGCAAACGGACCAATCTGATCAAAGGATGAACCCATCGCCATCACTCCATATCTTGAAACTGCTCCATATGTAGGTTTGAGTCCTACTAGATTACAAAAGCTCGCCGGTTGTCTGATGGAACCACCTGTATCAGACCCGAGGGACACAAGTGCCATGTCCGCGGACACGGCGGCGGCTGATCCGCCAGAAGAACCACCGGACACTCTTTCTAAATCATAGGGATTATGTGTCGGTCCGTAAGCAGAGTTTTCTGTGGACCCACCCATGGCAAATTCATCCATATTAGTGCGCCCTAAAAACACAGCCCCAGCTTCTTTTAATTTTCTAATCACAGTAGCGTCATAAGTAGCATGATAGTTTTGAAGCATTTTGGAAGCGGAACTAGCAATACGCCCCTTGATTAAAATATTATCTTTTACCGCGATTGGAATACCGGTCATTAAGGTGATATTTTCCTTATTCTTTATTCTTTTATCAGCCTCCTTAGCTTGGTCTATCACATCTTCAAATACCTCAAGGTAAGCATGAATTTCTTTATCTTTGTTTTTTATATTCTCCAAATAGGCTTCAGCCAAATCCACCGCGGTATATTTGCCGGTAATCAAATCTTCATGGGCCTGTTTGATAGTTAAATTTTTAGTATCAATTTTCATAAATTAGTTTTCTAAGATTTTTTTAACCTTCAAATAATCCCCTTCCTGGCGAGGAAATTCAGCAATTATGCCCGCCACGGAGGTGCCGTGTTCGGCTTGGCTCTCATCCATGCGCATTACATTTCTTAATTCTCCAGCTTCCCTCTTTTCCCCCACATTTGCTACTACTCCTTTGATTTGATCCACATAGCCTAAGATTGCCCCTATTTCCTTTAAATAAGTCTGTTTCTCAGTATCAGTCAGTTCAATTCTGGCTAATTTTGCCAATTTCTCAATATCTTTTATCTCCATATGAGCAAAGTGTAGCATAAAACAGCCCAAAATAGAAAATTATGTTACAATAGTTAGATGGATAATGAATTAAAAAATAGATTAGACGTGTTGGAGAAGAAAATAGATGTTATCAGTAAATATATCAAATTCTTAAAGAACTTTTTTCTTTGGACCCTGATCATCACGGTTGTGGTCACCGTCCTTCCCCTGATTGGTATCCTTTTTGTGCTACCAAGCTTTATATCCAGTATTGATATGTCAGCTTATTCCCAATTATTAGGAATATAAAAAGTTTTGTGAATATGGTCACTCAATAAGACTCAAAAAGTCTTCCTCACTTAAGACTTTTACTCCAAGTTTTTTGGCTTTCAAGAGCTTTGAACCAGCATTCTCGCCAGCAATGAGGTAAGTGGTTTTTGAAGAAATAGATTCAGATATTTCACCACCAAGGGCCCGAATCTTATCTTTAGCTTCATCCCGAGATATACTTAGAGTACCAGTCAGAACAAAAGTCTGGCCATTAAACTTTTTAATACTTGTAACAAGATTAAATTCTGAAACTTTTACTTGCTTTAGTAAATCAGCAAGTATCTTTTTATTACCCTTATCAGCAAACCAAGAAACCAAGGCTTGAGCCACAACTGGACCCACGCCATCTAATTTTTGTAAATCATCAAACGAAGCCGTTTGTAGTCTTTTTATGTCGCCAAAATATTTTGCCAAATCAATAGCGGTTTCCTCTCCCACTTGAGAAATAGAGAGACCAACCAGAAACTTTGGCAAGGATATTTGTCTAGATTTTTCAATTGAGGATAGTAAGTTGTCTACGGATTTTTCAGCAAAGCGAGGTAACGCTAATAAATCACCTTTTTTAAGAGTAAAAATATCGGCAAAAGTAGAGATGAGATTGTTTTCTAACAGAGCATCCATTATTTTTGGACCGCAACCATCCATGTCGTATGCCTTTTTAGATACAAAATGATAGAAAATCCTCCGTTTCTGGGCAAAAGAATCTTTACTCATACAGCGCCAGGCCACCTGTCCGGGCACGCGCTCTATCTTTCCGTCATCACCACAGTCTGCCACAAACGCTGGAAACTTAAACGGCTTTTCTTTCCCTGTCCTGAAATCAGTCAAGACCTGCACAATATCCGGAATTACATCCCCGGCCTTTTGGATAATCACTGTATCACCTACCCGAACTCCTAGACGCTTAATCTCATCTTCATTGTGTAAAGTAGCACGGGAAACTAATGACCCAGCTACGCGCACGGGACGTAAATGGGCCACCGGTGTAAGTACCCCTGTTCGCCCTACCTGAAGAACAATACCCTCTACTACAGTAGTCACCTGCTCCGCCGGGAATTTATAGGCCACTCCCCACCGTGGA
>CAZOJH010000060.1:0-3815 GCA_964580125.1 uncultured Candidatus Saccharibacteria bacterium
GTGAAAACCAAGGAAAAATTGGTAATGAAACCAGAGGTACTTTGGTTGCGTTTGGTTCATTCGGTTTGAAAGCTATTTCCGCTGGCCGAATTCGTTCAGAAGAGATTGAGGCCGCCAGAAAGACTATCGCTCACTCATTAGGTAAAACTGGTAAACTCTGGACTAGAATTTTTCCCGATAGACCATATACCCAAAAGCCAGCTGAAGTAAAAATGGGTAAGGGTAAAGGTGATCCCCAGGGCTATGAAGCTGTGATCAGACCGGGCCGTATCCTTTTTGAGGTTGACGGAGTCACCGCTGAAGCAGCCAAGGAGGTTTTACGAAAAGGCGGAACCAAGATTAGAGTTCACACCAAACTTGTCAGCCGAGAGATTGTCTAATTTATCCGGCTTTAGCCAGAAATAACATAAATGAAAGAGTTAATAAATAAAACTGAAAACGAATTAAAGCAATTGCTAAAAGAAAAGCAAGAGGCTCTTAGAATTTTCCGCTTTGCGATGACTGGTAGCAAAACCAAAAATTTGAAAGAAGGTCAAAATTTAAAAAAGGAAATTGCTCAGATAATGACTCTTTTAAATAAATAAAATTATGACAGAAAAAATAACAAAAAATCCTTCGTCAGAACTCAGGACCTCCGGGAAAGTGCTTTCGGGAAAAATCGTCTCTACTAAGATGAAGGATACCATTGTGGTACAAGTGGAAAGATATACCAAACACCCTAAATATGGCAAGTTTTTGAAGAGACAGAAGAAGTTTAAGGTCCATGATGCTGGTAATAAGCATAAAGAGGGTGAAGTAGTACAGATTATTGAAACAAAGCCAATATCTAAGGATAAGAGATTTATGGTCTTGGAAAAATAATTTTAATAAAATACCATGATACAAGATAAAACATTAGTAACCATCGCTGATAACACTGGAGCCAAGATCGGCCGAATTTTTAAGGTGCTTGGTTCATCCAAAAAGTTTATTGCCCAACTAGGGGATGTGGTGGTTTTTTCTGTTCAGAAAGCAGAGCCAAGAAAGTCTGTTAAAAAGAAAGATGTTTTATATGGAGTAGTGGTCAGACAGCGCTATGCTTATAGAAGAAAAGATGGTTCATATATCAGATTTGATGAGAACGCCGTGGTAACTATTGATAAAGTTAAGAAAGAGCCTTTAGCTGGTAGAGTTTTTGGTCCTATTCCTAGAGAAATTGCGGACAAAGGTTTCCAGAAGATTGCTTCATTAGCACCAGAAATTGTTTAAAATCAAACAAAAAAAAAAATAAAAAATAAAGAAATGAAAATAAAGAAAAATGACAGCATAATAGTAATCGCCGGAAAGGACAAAGGCAAGACCGCCAAGGTGGTCAGGGCTTTTCCTAAGGATGATTTGATCATTGTTGAAGGGGTGAATATGAGGAAGAAACACGAGCGCGCCAGAAAATCAAATTCCAAAGGACAAATCATAGAAAAGGCTATGCCAATTCACGTTTCCAATGTGATGCTTTTGGAGGGGAAGAAGGGAGTTCGAGCTGGTAAGAAATTAATTGGTGAGAAAAGAGTTCGTATCAGCCGAAAGACCGGTAAAGAAATATAAATAATATGACAAAGATTTTAAATACAAAAGAAAAGCAAGCCAAAGCCTTTGAGCACTTGAAGGAGAGCCAAGGTTACAAGAACGCCATGCAAGCCCCTAAGTTTACCAAGGTGGTAATTAACGTGGGTATTGGTTCACTTAAAGACAAGAAGAAAATTGAGATCATTATAGATAGATTAACCAAGATTTCTGGTCAAAAGCCAGCCCTGAGAGGATCCAAGAAAAGCATTGCTGCTTTCAAGGTTCGAGAGGGTGATCCAGTAGGACTATCAGTAACCTTAAGAGGTTTAAGAATGTTTGCTTTTATTGATAAGCTTATTTTTGTGGCTTTTCCTCGAACTAAGGACTTTAGAGGTTTGGTTAAGAAAGGAATTGATGAAATGGGTAACTACTCTATTGGTATTAAAGAGAACACTATCTTTCCAGAAACCTCAGACGAAGATTTAAAGGATGTGTTTGGTATGACTATCACTATTGGTACCACCGCTAATAATAAAAAAGAGGCTGAGGCCTTCCTCACTTATATTGGTTTTCCTTTCAAGAAGGACTAATTTTATCACCTCTTACCAAAAAGCCTTCTGAACATACTTTCCGTTTAACGGAGTACCTAATCACTCCAAGTATGTTCTGAAGGCTTTTTTGTGGTATAATATCTTTATGTTAAACATCTTTAAAAAACAAATAGTGGGTGAGGAAGTAAAAGGTAACATCTCCAAAGTATTTATTTTTTTAGGGCGGTCAGGCTGTGGTAAGGGGACACAAGCGGATTTGATGATAGCTCATTTATGTAAAATAGGGGATAAAAGTTGTAAAACTCTACATGTTGAAAGTGGAGCTCTACTTCGCGAGTTTGCCAAGGGTGATAACTATACCCAAAAGAAGATAAAAGAAGTCTTGGCGGGCGGAGTTTTGGTGCCAGAGTCAGTGATTGTATCTTTGTGGACGGACTATTTGATTGCTAATTTTAGTGGTACAGAAAATTTGGTATTTGATGGCACCCCACGGAAGCTTCATGAGGCTCAGTTATTAGATAATGCTCTGCAGTTTTATGGAGTAGAAAAACCGACTGTAATTTATGTAAATGTTAGCCGAGAATGGTCAGAGAAGAGATTGCTGGGTCGCGCTCGTAAAGACGATACTCCAGATGCGATTGAAAAAAGATTGACCTGGTTTGAAACGGAAGTCATGAAGACTATTGATTTCTTTAAGACAAATCCTTACTACAATTTTATTGATGTCAACGGTGAACAACCAATTGAGGATGTCCAAAATGAAATACTTGCTAAATTGGGCTTAAATCTGTAAGATTTAAGGATGGCCGTAACTATTAAAACTAAAGAAGAGATTGAGATTTTACGCGAGGGAGGCAAGAGATTGGCCTTTATTTTGGCGGAGGTAGCTAAAGCGGTAAAGGTTGGCGTGTCTACTCTAGATTTGGATAACTTGGCAAAAAAGCTAGTGGAAGAGGGCGGAGATAAAAGCGCTTTTTTGAATTATAAACCCAAGGGGATGAAGAGACCATACCCAGCCACTATTTGTGTGTCAATTAATGATGCTATTGTCCATGGTATTCCAAATGAGGATCCGCAAATTATTAAAGATGGGGATATTGTTTCACTGGACATGGGCTTAAATCATAAAGGACTTTTTACTGATTCGGCCATAACAGTTGGTGTTGGTAACGTGGATGAAGCTGGAAAAAACTTGATTGAAATAACCAAACAAGCATTGTTTGAAGGCATCAAAGCGGCCAAGGGAAGTAACCATATCAGAGACATTAGTTATGCTATAGAAAGATATGTTAGGCCAAAGCATTTGGGAATAGTTGAAGAATTATGCGGTCACGGCGTTGGTTATAAGGTCCACGAGGATCCTTTTGTCCCAAATTATTGTTTGGAAGATAAGGGCGAAAAGCTAAAGGCGGGGATGGTTTTAGCCTTAGAACCAATGATAAATGAAGGGAATAAACATATTGTGCTCGATGCTGACGGTTATACTTACCGGACAGCTGATGGTAAGCGTAGTGCTCATTTTGAGCACACTATTGTTATCACGCATGGTGAAGCTGAAATACTAACTGAGATATAGGGTCTTGATATAATATTATGATATAATAATTCTACTTCAGGATTTAGTCTTGAATATTATTTTACAAGCCTAACCCCATAACATGAAAAAGCTCACCCTCATTCTCACCCTTCTCCTCCTCCTCGGTTCTTTCTCTCTCTTCCATC
>CAZOJH010000061.1:0-3685 GCA_964580125.1 uncultured Candidatus Saccharibacteria bacterium
GCGAGACGGGGCGGTTGTGCTACATCGCTCCAGAAATATTGTAAATAGGGATAAGAACTGAAGCAAGGAGAAAGGCGACACCAAAACCAAGAAAGACAATCATCACTGGCTCAATGAGCCCCACGACTGTATCAATAGCGTTGATCACCTCTCGCCTATAAAAGGCGGCCAAGGTCTTTAGGATATTACCGAGCTGTCCGGTCTCCTCTCCGATCTTGATCATGGCAATAAATATCCCGGGTATTTCACCAGACTTCATCATCGCATCAGAAATAGAGCTACCGGTTTTAACGTCTTCTACAGCCTGGATCAAAAGGTCCTCAAAAATTTTGTTGTCTACCACTTTAGAAGTTAGGTCCAAGCCTCGAACAATCGGAATTCCGGAAAGAAGCATGACGTTCATATTATCCGCGATTCTTGAGAGATACAGCTTGCGGTATAAAACTTGGATAGCTGGTAAGGTAATTTTAAACCGCGCAAAAGTGTATTGACCGGCTTCAGTTTTGCTATAACGCCAGAGGAAAAAGGCTCCCACAATAAGTAATATCAAGATTAATATTCCGTAACTCACAAAAAAACCAGAAATACCTAAAACAACTTTGGTATAAATAGGTATATCTTGGCCAGAGTCAGTCAAAATAGCACTGATCTTTGGGATAACAACGGTCAGCATAAGGGCCATAACAGCAATAAAAGTGAAGACAATAAAGGCCGGATAGACCAAGGCACTTTTTACCTTGGAGGTGACTTCATGGGTACGGTCCAGATAATCAGCCAAGTAAAGCAAGGTCTGATCCAGCTTACCAGATTCCTCACCGGATTTAACCATGTTTACATAAAAAGAAGAAAACATTTCCGGGTGCCTGGACAAGGCCTCAGAAATAGTACTGCCGGCTTGCAGGTCAGAAGCTACTTCGGCCAATTTTCTTCTAATAACCGGTTTTTCTGATTGGCTAGAAAGAAGTTCGAAGACACGGAGAGCTGACACCTGGGCCTCAAACAAGGTGGACATTTGTCTAGATAGGATAACAACGTCCTTACTGGTAATTCTTTCTAAAAAAGAAACGTTTCTTTCCAAAAAAGATTTCTGTTCTACTGGACCAATATTTGATAAAACCAAATCTCTTTTCTGCAAGGAATTAATAGCCACCTCAACACTGACGGCCTCAATGGTGCCTTCTTTTTGGTTTCCGCTAGAATCTATGGCTTTATATTTAAAAATCATCTTTTTATAATAATCTCTCTAGATTTTTTGGGTTGAAAGAAAAATGATAAGCATTTTCAATGGTAATCTCCCCACGAGCCACCAAATCAGCCAGACAGCGGTTCATATCCATCATCCCCTCTTGGGAGCTGGTTTCAATCACCGTATTTATCTCGTGAATCCTTTTCTCGCGAATGAGATTAGCGACGGCGTTATTGTTTATCAATAATTCATAAGCTGGAATAAGCCCACCAGATATCCTGGGAATCAAGCGTTGTGAAAAGATACCGTTCAAGCTAGTAGATAGCTGGCTGCGGATTTGATCTTGCTGACTGCCAGGAAAAGAGTCAATGATACGGTCAATGGTCTGAGCGGCGGAATTAGTATGCAAAGTAGAAAAGACTAAGTGTCCTGTCTCACCAGCTGTTACAGCCGTAGAGATTGTCTCCAGCCCTCTCATCTCACCAATCAAAACTACGTCCACGTCCTCGCGGAACATACTGCGTAAAGCGTTAGAAAAATCATCAGTATCAATCCTCACTTCTCTTTGGTCAATAACTGACCTTTTTTGTTCATATATGTATTCAATAGGATCTTCAATAGTCAGAATATGTTCAGCCCGGTTAGAATTAATATAGTCAACCATGGTAGCCAAAGTAGTGCTTTTACCATGACCAACAGGACCCACCACCAGAAAGAATCCCTGCTGCTTTTCCGCAAAAGTTTTTAAAATATCCGGTAGATTAAGCTCTTCAAACGATCTGATCATCTTTGGGACTAATCTGAGGGCGACAGAAACCGCTCCTTGTTGAAAATAGGCGTTACCGCGAAAACGGGCATCACCAGAGCCATAAGAAAAATCAACCTCTTTGGTATTAGAAAACAATTCTCTATTTTTCTCCGATAAAAGGATATTTAAAATACCAGCGGTGTCTTCCTTGGTTAGAGCAGGATGCTTGACTAAGGGCAAAAGCATTCCCGATACTCGGATAGTGGGGTGCCGGCCTTCAGACAAATGGAGATCTGAGGCTCCTTCGTTTACAACCGTCTTAACAAGATCGGCTAGAGCTATTTTATAATCAGTCATGATTTTATTTTATTAAAACTATTAATTGATGCTTAATTTAAGAAGTTTTTTCCAAGTTATAAATTCTCTCTACTTCTTCAACCACTTCAGACGGAATAGTGGTGGCTTTGATAATATAGCCGTTGACCCCAAAGCTTTTAGCTTTCTCAATATCTGCCAGCTGACCTTGATTTGTTAGCATAATAATCTGGGCCTTGGGGACCAAATTATTTTTCTTTATACTATCCAAAATTTCAAAACCATCCATCACTGGCATAACAATATCAAGTAAAATTATGTCAGGAATATAACCCCCCTTAATCTTGTTGATAGCTTCTTCCCCTGTCACCGCCGAGTTGACCTCAAAGCCTTTCTTATTAAATTTAAGAGAATACATATTTAATAAGAACTTATCATCATCAACAATCAACACTTTAGGTTTTATATTTTCCATATAAGAATATTATATCATAATTAAAAACTAATAAAAGAGACTAGACATCCTCTTCCATCATCCCCAAGCCGTCTACTTCACTAAAAGGGACTTGTTTGTTTAAAGCTTTGATAATAGCGTCTTCTTTCATGGTTAACATCCCCTTTTTTCGGAGGAAATCAAAAATACTTGATTCCGTAGGACTTGATAAAATAAGCTTTTCTATCTCCTTGCTCATTTTAAAAGCTTCAAAGACAGCTATTCGGCCTTTGGTACCAGTTGGGCACAGAGCCGTGGCCTCCGGAGCATAGACAGACTCAAATTTAGGTAATTTGTTCTTATATTCTTCCGGTAAATCCTGAAATTGCTTTTCTAACATTACTTTAACACTACCCTCTACCGGTATTGGCGTCCCGGTACCAGGATACAGGGTTCGGACCAAACGTTGGGCCATAGTTAAAATCAGAGTCGGAGCAATCAAGTATGGATCTATCCCCATATCAATAAGTCTAGGAATTACGCCCACCGCGTTGTTGGTATGAATAGTAGCTAAGACCAAGTGACCAGTCAAAGCGGCCTGGACAGCAAGAGCCGCAGTTTCCTTATCACGAATTTCTCCAACCATGATTACGTCTGGATCTTGTCTTAAGGTCGTTCTAAGGCCTGTCGCAAAAGTATAACCAATGTCCGCAAAGACCTGTGACTGTGACACTCCGTCAATATTATATTCGATTGGATCTTCAAGCGAGAGGACGTTTAGACCCTCCTTATCTATCTCCTCAAGCATAGAATACATGGTAGTAGTTTTTCCAGAGCCAGTTGGGCCTGAAATCAAAACCATACCGTACGGCCTTTTGATGGCATCGCGAATATAAGCTAAGTTTGTTTCTGACAAGCCTATTTTATCTAGGGTTTGAACACCTTTTTCCTGATCCAAAATTCTCATCACCACCTTCTCACCGTGATAGGTAGGACAAGTAGA
>CAZOJH010000062.1:0-3665 GCA_964580125.1 uncultured Candidatus Saccharibacteria bacterium
GAACGAGGACCACTAATAACAGCATCATTGATAGTAGTGACGGTTATAGTCTGAGGGGTATCCCAATTTGCCGGAGTAAAGGTTAAAACTGAAGGAGAAGGATTTACTCCCGAACCACTACTTGGGGTAGAAGTTGAGAGAGTGACAACGACATTTTCTGTCGGAGCAGTGTTTAAAACTAAAGTGTAAGTTTCTGAGGCTCCGCCTTCGGTAAGAGATAGAGAAGTGTCTGACAAACGAAATGTATGTGCTACCCCAGTATAATAACGTGAAAGATAGATATGAGAATAAGAACCGCTATATTGATAATAAGTTATATAGACGTTGCTATCTGAATCTATCGCTAATCTTGCTTCCTGAGCTTGGTTATCCGTCCCTGTATCAATCGGATCACCACTAGCAAAAGTGGTAGTCCAGGCGGCAGAACCGTTATCCCAGATTTTAGCACTTGTACCATCATAACGGGAAAGATAGATATGGTTTGTTGTATCATCATAATAAGTTAAATAAACATTATTAGTCGAATCAATAGCTATTTCTGGATAATAATAGCTTCCACCCTCAATGCGAGGATCCACTGGATCACCAT
The DNA here is from genome assembly GCA_964580125.1 of uncultured Candidatus Saccharibacteria bacterium. Classification (GTDB taxonomy): domain Bacteria; phylum Patescibacteriota; class Minisyncoccia; order Phycocordibacterales; family GWA1-40-21; genus CAIJXO01. The sequence continues at coordinate 590 of CAZOJH010000062.1, forward strand.
CGGCAAAAGTAGTTATCCAAGCCGACGTGTTGTTATCCCAAATCCGAACATCCTCCCCATTATAACGAGAGAGAAGGATTTTACCGTTATCATCTTCATCATAGGCTAGATAAACATTATCATTGTGATCAATTGCTATCCTGGGATAAGCATACCCGCTCCCGTCGCTCGGATTAATCGGACCAGCATTGGTTAGGGTTGTAGACCAAGAACTGGTCGTCGTTGCCCAGGTACTCACACCACCCACTTCAGTATAACGAGAGAGATAGGTTTCAGAAATATTGTCATACTGAGAAAAAAACAAATAGACATCATTGTGAGAGTCAATAGCTATATCAAAATCAGAAACATCTCCATATGTGGAATTATCAATCGGATCACCATTAGCCAAGGTGGTCGTCCAAGCAGTGGCGCCATTGTCCCAGATTTCTACATCGGTACCGTCGTAACGAGAAAGGTAAATGTGATTATTAGAATCATACGATTGAAGATAAATTATATAAATATTGTCGTCTGAATCTATCGCTAATCTTGCTCCTTGAGCTTGATTATCCGTCCCAGAATCAATCGGATCACCATTAGCTAAGGTGGTCGTCCAAGCAGTGGCGCCATTGTCCCAGATTTCTACATCGGTACCGTCGTAACGAGAAAGGTAGATATGACCATTAGAACCATCCGACTGGGAATAAGTGATGTAGACATTATCAGTTGAATCAATTGCTAGTTGACTATCTGAAGCATCGTTAGTTGTTCCTGTATCAATCGGATCACCGTTGGCAAAAGTAGTAGTCCAAGCAGTGGCGTCATTATCCCATATCTTGACACTCGTACCATCATACTGAGAGAGGTAGATGTGATTATTGGAACCATCGGATTGAGAATAGCCTATATAAACATTATTATTGGAGTCAATTGCTAATTGTGGAGAAGAAGCACTTTTTGTTGTATTCTTATCAATCGGATCACCATCAGCAAAAGTAGTAGTCCAAGAGGTAGTGTCATTATCCCAAACACTGACATCACTACCATTATAACGAGAAAGGTAGATGTGGCTAGTAGCCGCTTCATCATTATCTAATCTAAGGTAAGCAGTATAGACATTACCATCTGAATCAACAACCGACTCAGGATACCTAAACGCGTTATTAGTACCAGTATCAATCGGATCACCATTAGCAAAAGTAGTTGTCCAGTCAGTCGTGCCATTATCCCAAATTTCCACCTGGGCCGAAGCAGAAACGGATTGAGCAAAAGGTAATAAAAATATTGAAACCAAAATTAAGACGCTGAACAAATAAATACTTTTTTTCATTATTAAAATAAATTTAAATTAATAAAACTTCTCAGTGATTTTAATCACTATTTTTTTATACTGATAATTATATCATATATATATATATATATTATGTACAACAAATTCAAACAAAAAATAACTAAAACTAAATTTACAAAGTTTTTGTGATGAGAGAAGGAGATGCTGTATCATTTGACACTGAAGAGACCCCAAAGGGCCCGGCAGCTGTTAATGTGATGAAGGCATAATATTCTCACGAATATTAACTAAACAAAAAACTCGTTTCCGCAAGGAGCGAGTTTTTTGTTGTTTAAAATATATTTTGTTTAGATGCATTTTACTCCCCCACCGCCCCTCTTGCCCTTTCCGCCATGTCTGGAGCAATAACCCCAATAGCGATGAGAAGATCCACGAGCTGTCTTGGAGTAGAGACAGAAGAAGGATTTCCTGGAAGAGGAATCTGATTTAACAGAGCTCTGGTTAGCGGACCAACAATTCCGACCGGTGGTAAGTTGTTAGCGGTTTGGAAGGCACGGACTGCAGCCTCAGTCTGAGGACCAAAGAAACCATTGGGGGTCGCAGTGAGAAATCCAAGTGAAGATAAGAGACGTTGGAGCTCAAGAACTTCTGCGTTATTTGAACCACGAGCTAAAGTTCCCGTAAAGTGTGGATTGTTTACTGGAGGAAAATTGTTAGTGGGGCTAAAAGGTGGAGGATTAGAATTTACAGGTGGAGTAACCGGCCGAGGGGATGGTCGATGTCCAGTTGAACCAGAAGAACTTCTGGAGTCAGTCGTAAATTCAAGATCAGTTGAGGTACCCGTACCAGCTGAGTTGGTCGAGTAAGCCATATAGTGATAAGTGGTAAAAGGAGTGAGACCAGTAATAGTAGCAGTAAATTCACCAGTATCATAAGTACCAGTTGTTGAAGCAGTTGAACCATAGGCATTAGTGGTACCATATTCAAAACCACGAATGGTATTACTCTCCCCGCCTGTTGCAGTGATATTACCATGAAAGACAGCGCCAGTAGAGGTGATACTAGTAGCGGCGGAAGAAGTGGCGGTTGGCGCAACGATGACTTCAGACTCTCCTGTAAAATAACGAGAAAGATAAATATGATAATTGGCCAAATCATCGGTTTGTTTATAAACCACATAGGCATTATCATTTGAATCGACTGTAATCTGTTTCTCAAGAGCATAACTCACTGTATCAACGTCTATTGTGTCACCATTGGCAAAAGTGGTGGTCCAGGAAGCCGTATCGTTATCCCAGATTTTTACGCTAGTGCCATCATAACGGGAAAGAAAAACCCGATCAAAAGAGCTATCAACTTTCTGCTGGTAGGTTATATAAACATTATCGTCTGAGTCAGTGGCTAATTTTGGTAATGTGGCGTTGCTAGCCGTACCCTTATCGATTGGACCGCCATTGGCAAAAGTAGTGGTCCAGGAAGCAGTATTGTTGTCCCAGATTCGAACATCTGTACCATTAAAGCGGCTTAGATATATATGAGTCTTTGACGCATCATCGGACCGTGAATAGGCAACATAAACATTATCAGATGTATCTATTACTAATTCAGGAGTTTGGGATGAATCTCCTGTATCTTTATCAATAGGATCACCATTCGCAAGTACAGTAGTCCAAGCGGTAGTATCATTGTCCCAGGTTTCTACACCCGTGCCGTTATAACGAGTGAGATATATGCGATTATTATCGCTGTTTTGATATATTATATATACTTATCATATTAAACTCTGTTGCTAGAGTTGTCAAT
>CAZOJH010000063.1:0-3631 GCA_964580125.1 uncultured Candidatus Saccharibacteria bacterium
TTGATAAAAGAGACAAAGAAATAAATGAGTTATACATCTGGGGAAGGCAAATTAGCATTGATCATTTTCAGGAAATCTTTAAAAGACTGGATACCAAATTTGAACATAATTTTTGGGAGAGTGAAGTTGTACCAGACGCTCTTGCTGCGGTAGCGGAAGGCTTAGAAAAAAAGATCTTAGAGAAAAGCGAAGGGGCCGTTATCTTTAAGGGTGAGAATTATGGTCTGCACACACGAGTATTCGTAAATTCCAAAGGGGTGCCAACTTATGAGGCTAAAGAGCTAGGACTCGGTGTCAAAAAAATAGAATTATATGATTTTGATTCTTCGGTCATCATCACCGGTAATGAACAAAATGATTATTTTAAGGTATTACTTGCGGTTATGGGACTTCTGCGTCCGGCTGTAAAAGACAAGACGGTACATATTGGTCATGGAATGCTTCGGTTTTCTTCTGGCAAGATGTCTTCCCGAAAAGGGAATGTAATTACTGGAGTGTCACTTCTGGCTCAAGTTAAGGATATTATTTTAGATAAGATGAAAGAAAGGGATTTTAGCAATAAGGAAAGGGAAGAAATTGCAGAGGTGGTAGCCGTTGGTGCTGTTAAATATTCCATCTTAAAACAAGCAACTGGTAGTGATATCATTTTTGATTTTGACAAATCACTTTCTTTTGAAGGGGACTCCGGCCCTTATTTGCAATACGCTTGTGTCCGAGCTAAATCAATTTTAGAGAAAGCGGAAAAGGAGGGAATCAGGGCAGAAGTAGATAGTAGTAAGTATGCCGTAGTTGGTGAATTATCAAAACTCCTGATTAGATTTCCGGAAATTGTGGAACGGGCGGGGAGAGAATATTCGCCACATTATCTAGCCACTTATTTGACAGAGCTAGCCTCTGCTTTTAGTGCCTTTTATGCTAATGAGGTAGTGGTAGATAAGGATGATGTCAATTCTCCTTACAAGGTTTCTCTCACCCAAGCTTTTTCAGTTGTAATGAAAAACGGCCTAAACCTTTTGGGTATCAAAGTACCAGACAGGATGTAATCTATTTGATGGCAAGCGTAAAAGTTATCCACTCCTTGACTTGACAATTAAAATAAGGGCTGATATTATTTTAGGCAGATGAGGTGAAATCTTACCTGTCGGTAAGGTACCTCAGGGTTAGGCAGTGACGGGGTCAAGTGTCATGTTCAGCACAGGCGGGCAATGGATGTCGTGGGACAAGTACCAAGAGATGGTGGTTCGGGCACAGTCCAAGCATCACAGCGCTTGGCGGTGGTACAGCGGTCTGCGCCGTTTCGTAGGAAGGAGATGAACTGAAGTTCGTCGACCCACAAGGGCCGTCTCGATACTCTCGCAATTCGGCGGGGGAGTAGAGACGGCTTTCTTTTGCCTCTTTTTGTATAAACTGCTACAATAAAAACCTAATCTACTTTAAATATATGGATATAAAAGAGACTAATAATAAAAGCGCTAGAGCTCAAAAAGAAGAAGCCACCCTGAAATTTTGGCAAGACAATAAGATATTTCAAAAAAGTGTGGACAAAGAAGCCCCTAAGGGGGAGTATGTTTTTTACGATGGGCCACCCTTCGCCACCGGGCTCCCACACTACGGGCATCTTTTGGCTGGTACTATCAAGGACTATGTGGGTCGGTATCAGACAATGAAAGGGTACCGTGTTCCTAGGCGTTGGGGCTGGGATTGTCATGGCTTACCCGTGGAAAACATTGTCGAGAAGGATCTTAATCTGAAGACCAAAAAAGATATTGAAGAATATGGTATAGAAAAGTTTAATCAGGCCGCTCGGAAATGCGTGCTGACTTATGTGGACGATTGGAAAAAGATTGTTCCACGGATGGGGCGGTTTGTGGACATGGAAAATGATTACAAGACTATGGACCCGTCTTTTACTGAGAGTGTTTGGTGGATTTTTAATAAATTAAATGATAAGGGACTTGTCTATGAAGGTTTCAAATCCATGCACCTCTGTCCACGGTGTGAGACTACTTTATCAAATTTTGAAGTAAATCAGGGTTACAAAGACATCACGGATATTTCTGTGACAGTAAAGTTTGCCCTGACAAGTGAAGCAGATACTTTTTTCTTAGCCTGGACTACCACACCCTGGACTCTGCCGGGAAACGTGGCTCTAGCGGTTGGTCCAGAAGTTGATTATGTAAAAATAAAGGTGATGCCAACAGGTGAAAATTATATTCTAGCTAAAGCCAGGTTAGGTGTTATAAAAGATGATTATGCTATCGTTGAAGAATTTAAAGGCGAGAAAATAATTGGTCAGTCTTATAAACCAGTTTTTGATTATTATAATAATAAAGAGACTAAAAATATTGCGAATGGTTTTAAGGTTTATGGGGCCAGTTTTGTAACGACTGAAGATGGAACAGGCATCGTGCATATCGCTCCAGCCTTTGGTGAAGATGACATGAATCTGGGTCAGGCGGAAAATCTGCCTTTTATCCAGCACGTGGGTACGAACGGTAAATTTAAAGCCGAAGTAAAAGATTTTGCTGGAATAGATGTGAAGCCCCGGGATGATCATCAGTCGGCGGATATTTTAGTTATTAAATATTTAGCCGGCAAAGGAACGCTCTTCTCTAAAGAAAAGATTATTCACTCTTATCCTCATTGTTGGCGTTGCTATACTCCACTTTTAAATTATGCCTCTTCTTCCTGGTTTGTATCAGTGACCAAGTTCAGAGATGGTTTAGTAAAAGCTAATAAAGATATTAATTGGGTCCCCGCGGATATAAAGGAAGGCCGGTTTGGCAAGTGGCTGGAAGGAGCACGAGACTGGGCTATCTCTCGTTCTCGGTTTTGGGGTGCACCATTACCAGTGTGGCGTTGTGGAGAGTGTCAGAGAAAAGAGTTTATGGGCGGAATAGAGGACCTAAAAAAGAAAACTGGTGGTCGGAATAATCTCCTGGTGATTCGCCATGGGGAGGCAGACAATAATGTTCAAGGGATAATTAGTTCAGACCCTAAATTCGGTCATCACCTGACGGAGAAGGGAAGGAACCAAGTAAAAGAAGTAGCAGAGAAACTTAAGTCAAAAAAAATTGATCTGATTTATGTTTCACCTTTTGTCCGAACTCAGGAGACAGCTAAAATAATAGCGGAGATACTAAAGATAGATTCTGTGAGCATCATTACCGATGATCGAATCCACGAAGTTTATGCCGGCGAGCTTAACGGTAAAACTGATGCTGAATATCAAAGATTTTTTGAATCACGGATGGAAAAGTTTGATAAAAGGCCGGTCGGGGGAGAAAATTATATGGAGATTAAAAACCGGATGACGGAGTTTGTTTATGATATAAATTCAAGACATCAAGACAAGAACATCTTAATTATTAGTCATAATACCCCCGTCTGGCTCATGTTTTCAGGAACCTTAGGCCTTACCCCAGAACAGTCGATAGAATTGAGACATGAAGCACACGATTTTATAAAAAATTCCGAGGTGAAGGAATTACTTTTTGCCCCTATTCCTCATAACCATAATTATGAATTAGATTTGCATCGACCGTATATTGATGAAGTGCAATTTAACTGTGACTGTGGCGGAGTAATGAAGCGTGTCCCAGAAGTTTTTGACTGTTGGTTTGAATCTGGA
>CAZOJH010000064.1:0-2608 GCA_964580125.1 uncultured Candidatus Saccharibacteria bacterium
GAAGTTATAAACCTCGGAATTATATTAACGGGGTGGTGTGAATCAGCATCAATAATAATAGCACAATCTCCTAGCGCATGATTAAGACCAGCCGTGGTAGCCATTTCCTTTCCGAAATTTCGAGAAAATTCTATACTTTTAATTTTCTTATCTGTTTTTATATAACTGTCAACAATCCGCTGAGAATTATCACTTGATCCGTCATTTACAAAAATAATTTCGTAATCATAAACCAAAGACGAAAAAACACTAAAAAGCTCATCCTTAATCAAAGGGATATTTTTTTCCTCATTATGAACGGGTATTATAACTGAAATAATCTTTTGCATAAACAGATGTTAATAAAATTAGGATGACGACTAAAAACTTAAGTAAATTATCGAGAATAACTGCAATGCTAACGTAACTATTGAACAGTGTTAACACCATAAAGGATATTCCGACCAACGAGACGGCGACTAAAAAGAAACGACGTAGGGCTAAAAAATAAAAGGTAAAGACTTCAATCACCGCCGTAAGGAACATTACTAATCCCACTTTGGGTAATAAATAAGCCAATGACGCATACTCCTTACCTATCATCAGCTTCACAATTATATCATTAAACAAGTAAAAAGTAAGAAGACCCACAACACCAATAATAAAGGATACAATCAAGGATTTTTTTAAACACGAATTATTTTCTTTAAACGAGTTCTCAACTTTTACCGAGGAAAGCAACACTGCGGATGCGGGCCCAATAACAAAGAAGAGAATTTTAGCAATTGCTGAGATACCGCTATATAGTCCCGCTTCAACTGAATTAAAATAATGTTTAACAATCAAAATGTCCGACGTGTAAAAAATAACGATGAGACCAGTCGCAAAAAAGACTAACAAACCATACTTTAATTCTCTGACAATACTACCCTCTTCTAAGACATACAGACCAGACTTTACACCTAAGTTGAGTGAACTACTGGTCTTATAATAAAGGTAAATCAGCAGAGAAATATTAGCTAGAATTATTCCCAGGGTAACACCAAAAACATTTAAACCTAGCAAGACAAAAATTACAGAAAATATTATACGTCCAAATGATGAAATAACGCCGGAAGATGATAGTTCCCTAAAACGGCCACTTCCCTGTAGAAAAGCACTCCTAAAAATTGTCACCGGGCTTATTAATAGAATAACGACTAGACCAACTATGGGATAGACTGAAGAAAAATTAAAAAAAGATTTTAACCAAAACATTGATATCAAAATAAAAATAGAGATAAAACCGACAATCCAGAAGGCGATTTTTCGTAATTCAGTGATTATAGCATCACGTTCATTTTGATTTTCAACGTTAGTAGTGATATTGACTGCCATAATAGAAAATACACCGAATATTACTGCGGACTGGGCAATTAAAGAAATTAGTACTTGTACGTCACCAAAGTCTGCTGGTGATAAAAGCCGACCTAAAATGGGATGAAATACGTAATTTAAAAAGGCTACCAGCATAGAACCAGTAAAATATACAAGATATCGTCTAAAAAAGATGTCTGATTTAAATTTATTTATCAAGTTATCTATATTATAGCAAAGATAACTTTCTTTTTTAAATAGCTATTTATCCAAATCTAGGGTGTAATCAAGACGAATTTTACTTAGAAAATCTGGGACATGGCTGACAATAATCATAGCCCCCTCATACTTGTTTAAGGCCTCCGCAATAACGGGAATATGACGAAAATTTATGTGGTTGGTGGGCTCATCTAGGATCAGCAAACCAGGGCGCTGTAATACTAACCTAGCAAAGGCCACCAGTCCCTTCTGGCCCTCAGATAAATTTCCAATTTTATTATGAATAATATCTCCAGTAATAAGAAAACCAGCGGCTACACTCCTCATGGTCTCTTCAGACTGCTTTTTACACACGGCGGATAGCGACTGATAAACAGTGTCATCAAAGTTTAAGGTGGAAAAATCTTGGCGATAGTAGCCAATCTCAATATCTGGAGCAATCTTTGTCCCCTCAGCCTCATTTTTGGCGATAGCTTCAAGTAAGGTACTTTTACCAATACCGTTGGGACCTTTTAATACTAGGTGCTGATTCCTATTTAACTTTATATCACTTTTCCTTTGGACAATTTTATGATTTTTAATGGTCTTGAATTTAGATATGTGAACAATCTCCCCTGTCAAATCTGCCTGGGCGGGAATAATAAAAGGACGAATGGTTTTATCTTCTCTCCTGGTATCTACCTTCTCTTCTTCCAATTCTTCAGCCTTATCTCTCATTCGTTTTGCCACTAAACGCATTTGTCCTCCCTTGTTGGCAAAAAAGTTGGCTTTGTCTTTTTTTTCCTGAATTTCCTTGGCCAGCTGAGCATTTTTACGATTTTCCTTTTCTTGACGTAAAATAATTTGCTCACGCACGTCAAAGTAATTACCTACATATTGTTCTATTTTCTTGGTAAAAACATCTAAGTATAAAACTCCATCAGTAAAACTATTTAAAAATTCCGCATCATGAGAGATAACCAAACAGGTCTTCTGATAATCAATTAAAAACTTGGTCAGGTGTTCTATCCCCGCCTTATCCAAATTATTGGTTGGCTCATCCAAAAGTAACAAA
>CAZOJH010000064.1:2618-3568 GCA_964580125.1 uncultured Candidatus Saccharibacteria bacterium
GACCACCAGAAAAAGACCGCACAATACGATCATGCACTTTTACATGTCCTTTCAGATTCACTACTTCTAAAATATTATCTATCTTAGGATCAATATCATATATTTTTTCAGAAAAACATTTCTGAAAAAATTCTCGGACCGTCAAGTCCAGCTCATCTCGTGGAATCACCTGTCTTGAATGAGCGATAGAAACTCCGTTTACCACATTTATTACCCCACCTTCGGGTGATATTTCTCCAGTAATTAGGCCAAATAAAGTACTTTTGCCGGCACCATTTTGACCCATAATAGTAGTCTTAGTTCCCCGGCGAATAGAAAAATCTACCTCCGTAATAAGAGGTACGTTTTCACTGTAACCAAATGATACTTTTTCGAATCTTAATATTGACTCATCTTTTGCCATAAGTATAGAGGATATCAGAAAATAACCATTTATGCTATGATATTTTAATGTTTACTAAAGGTCAGGCATCCATAATCAAATCCTTACACGACAAAAAGTACCGCCAAAGTACTGGACTATTCTTGGTAGAGGGAGAAAAAAGCGTGGCGGAAACTTTGGCCTCTGACTATGAAATCAAAACTCTCTTAGCAACTAAATCTTTTGGCATCAAATATCAGCCGTTGATTAAAGAGAAAAAAATAAATTGCGAGATTGTAGAACCGGGTGAAATAGAGAAGGTGAGCACCCTAGAGAGTAACGATTCAGCCTTAGCGATTGTAAGACAAAAAGTCAATTCCGTTTTAATCCCTAAGGCAGATGAGATTGTCTTAGCCCTTGATAATATTCGCGATCCGGGTAATTTTGGTACGATCATAAGAATTGCTGATTGGTACGGAATAAAGAAAATAATTACCTCCACTGGCACGGTAGATTTATATAACCCAAAAGTTATTTCGGCGACTAAAGGATCCTTTACCAGAGTAAATATTTATTATACTGATCTCAA
>CAZOJH010000065.1:0-3414 GCA_964580125.1 uncultured Candidatus Saccharibacteria bacterium
CAGTGACTTCTTTTATTCCTTTAGCCTTTAATTCAATGGTCTGTGGCTCATCAGTAAGCATTTTAATCCGGACCTTCTTAAGATTCAAAATAAGGCTAATTACATCCTCCTTTACTCCGGAAACTGAGGAGAATTCATGATCTACCCCAGCTATTTTGATAGAAGTAATAGCGACACCTGACAGAGAAGACAATATAATCCTTCTCAAGGAGTTACCTAAAGTGTGACCATATCCAGGATAAAGTCCATCAATCTCATATGAGCCTGAAAATCCTTCTTCCGAGACAATACGAGGCTTGGAAGGAAGCAATACTTGTTTGTTTTCTGTCATAGGATTTATGTTTATTAATTATAAAAATGAATAAATATTATAAACTATTTTTTTAAAATATGCAAGTTTATCGACTATAAAAGTTAAGAACGGCGGCGGTATCAAAATTTGTTTCAAGGGATGAAAGCTTTGGGGCCCCTTGGACCTTACATTCATTTTTAGCAATATCAAAGGCTAACCAGGAAGGATAAGTATGATTTTTCATCTTTTCGGCCAGGTTAGTGAACAAACCCTTCTTGACACTACTCTCTCTGATAGTAATTTTATCCCCAAGTGAGACGGCGTATGAAGGAATAGTGATTTTCAAACCATTTACTTTTATGTGTCCATGGGAAACCATCTGTCTAGCGGCTTGTCTGGTAGGAGCAAAGCCTAATCTGTAAATGACGTTATCAAGTCTTGATTCCAAAATAGAAATAAGCTTCTCAGGAGAGTTAGCACCAGCTTTTTCCAAAATACTTTTTACATATTTTGCAAACATTCTTTCACCTACACCGTAAGTTACCTTGGCTTTTTGCTTCTCTAGCATCTGCAAACCATAATCACTCTTTGGACGAGGTCTCTTTTCTACCTTTCTTCTAGCATCTTTCTCCGCAAACTTTGGGGTTTGTGTTTTATCAAAGATATTTGTTCCGAGTCTCCTCGCCGTCTTGTATTTAGGTTTGTTTATCATGATTATTTATTATACTCTTCGTGGCTTTTTAGGCTTAGGACCATTGTGTGGTACTGGTGTGGTATCTCTGATAGATTTGATAGTAAAGCCCTTAGTGACAAAACCTCTAATGGCTGACTCTCTACCGGAACCGACACCCTTGACAACGACAGCTATCTCCTTAAGACCTAGATCAAATGCCTTTTGTCCTAAGGTCTCACCAATCTTGGCGGCGGCAAAAGGAGTACCTTTTTTGGCACCTTTAAAACCAAGTGACCCGCTGGTAGACCACATGAGGACATTACCTCGGTCATCAGTCAAAGAAACCTTGGTGTTATTAAAAGTAGATTCAACATACAAAATACCAGAACTGACCTTCTTTTTACTTGAAGCTTTTATCTCTACCTTATTTTCGGAAGCGGCACCTTTTTCTCCCTCGGTTTTTACAATTCTTTTTTTACCCATTTTTTTATTTTTTATCAGCGGCCTTTCTACCAGTTCCCATAGTCTTTCTAGTGTTTCCTCGGAGTGTTCTGGAATTTGTTTTAGTACGTTGACCGCGAGATGGAAGCTTTTTGGCGTGCCTAGTACCACGGTAGGACTTAATATCCTTTAATCGCTTAATATTTCCGGAGACTTCTCTCTTTAGATCTCCCTCAATTTTATTTTCTTCTATAATCTTTCTGATAGTGTTTTCTTCCTCAGGGGTAATATCAGTGGGCTTCTTATCACCACTCACTTTAGCCTTTTGTAAAATAGATTTAGACAAAGACAAACCGATACCGTAAAGAACGGTTAGGCCAACTTTCAATCTTTTATTGTTTGGGATGGTAATTCCTGAAATACGCATAAATTAAAATTAACTAGGGCAGTCTAGCACATAATGTCTTATAACGCAAGATTAACCTTGTCTTTGCTTGTGTCTGGCATTAGCGGTACAAACAACCATTACTCTTCTCTTACGGCGAACAACCTTACATTTTGGACATATTTTTTTAACTGATGCTTTTACTTTCATTGTTTTATTAATTATGATCTCTTTATTATTTTACCTTTGCCACCATAGTCATCTACCTCAAAGGAAACCTTATCACCTATCAGAACCCTAATCCGATGTAATCTCATTTTTCCAGAAAGAAAACATAAAACCGGGGTTTCTTCGTCAGCCACCTTTACTTTAAAAAGGGTATTCGGGAAGGCTTCAACCACCACCCCCTCTTTGACTTGTTTATCTTTATTATTTGCCATTTGAAAAGGACGTACATCACTATAGCAAAAAATCACCGCAATAGTCAAGTTACATCTCTTCTTTTATTTTTATCTTATCTAAATTATCAGGGAAATACCTTGTCCAGACAGGCCGGAAGATTACCTTTATACTGATAATTGAGTCCTTATATTTAGCAATTATATTTCTTGCGTCAGACCCTGATTTACCAGCTAGATCCTTTTTTATCATATCACTGTCATATTGCCACTTTATCATAGCTATGCCAGAAAGCTTAATCTCCAAAGTCTTATTCTTCCAAAGGCCAGTCGTGTCTTCAGCTTTGAAGGTGGTGACTAGACTATCAGTCGGAATAAATTCTGTGGCTAAACCATCAAAACCGTCTATTTTCTTTGAAGCAAGGTATTTAGATAATTTTAAATTATTAAAGGCAATGGCATTTAAACGACCTTCAATATTTATTTGAACTTTATTACTGTCTACAGCAGTATCGGCCAGATTAGAATAATCAATTGAATAACCATTTTCGAAAATTAAATAACTTTCTGGCTTAACAGCATACAATTCTTTGAGCAATTGTTCCTTTAACTTTACTTTTATTGTATCCTCAGCGGTTTTCCTTAGTTCCGATGCCACAATCCTCTGTACGCCCACCAGACCGCCAGAAATATCAGTTTTTAAACGAGCATAAAAGCCCTGATACCTGGGATCACCCTTAAATCCTGGTATTTTAAAATCCCCAGCCAGGTCTGATAGCTTCAAATTGAAACTTTCTCCAGCTTGATCGGCAAAAACAATTACTTCTATACTACCAGGAGTAACTTTGCCATCAACCTTCTTAAGTCCCGGTACTACAACCGAATTACTTAACCGGTATATCTTGCCATTATTAGCTTCAAATCTAGTGTTATTTATAAGTCTCTGAGTAGCAGTACTATAGTTATTGTAAATAATAATTTTTCCAGTTGCCTTTAAACTCACCTGCTTGTCTTCTGTAGCCTCGACTATTTCCCCAACCGTCTGTTTGACGGGCAAAACCTCAAATGATAGGTCACCGGTAGAATCCGCTTTGGCAATATAAAGATCATTATTGAAAGTTATTTTTTCAGTTTTTGGCGTGACAATAACCGTTGCTGATGAAAAAATAATAGAAATACCAAAGAATAAGGCTAAAAGGCAAATTATGGCAATAAACCAAATAGC
>CAZOJH010000066.1:0-3386 GCA_964580125.1 uncultured Candidatus Saccharibacteria bacterium
TCCTGATTATTCTCGCCGACACTTTCAACCACCTTGGCGCCGTAGCGGAGCAGTTTGTAGAAATTCTGATTATTAGTATAGAGGCTCTCGGTATAGTTATTGGCAGTCTTATGGAGTTGGTCCAGGGCACGAGCAATCAAAGTATCACTGTAACCACAGCTAATCAGGTATTTCCTCACTTCACTCTCTTCAATATTGCTATTATTTTCTCTGTCCTCCCAATTACCCAGGTATTCATAATCAAGCTTGTCACGAAACAAGGCTACAATTCTATTCTGTGTTGCTCTCTCTATTTGTCCGACTGTTTGATTATTTGTTGGCATATATTCTTATTTTACCTGTTAATAAATTCTGCATCATTCCTTGTTTGATCATTATGTATTTATCCCGCTCCTTTTCTAAATTTCCAATCTCAGTATCCATATCAAAGAGAATTGTAGCTATTGCAATTTGTTCTTTAAATTCAGGAAAGGTTATCTCTAGATTCATCATGTCACCAGCATATAAATGAAAAACTGTTGACCCTTTTACAAGTTTTAATACAGAGTTTCTATTTTGAGAAATATAATAACTTAAATATAATCCGTCATACTGTGGATTTAATCTTATGACTAAAATACCACCGCCAAGAACTCCTCCAGATTCCCTTATACAACTAGCAGTAGCCAGCCCCCTTGGTGTTACATCTGAGGTTGGCATTAGAACGTCATTTTCTTTTGAATAAAAGTTATTAGTATTTATATTTGTCTTACTTCTTATGTTTTTAACCAATTCCTTATATTCTGTAAATAATTGACCGTAATGAATACACCTTCGATTTCCACTATCGTTTAGATCTGATTTAGACAAACCATAACCATGTTCAAAGTTTGCAACTTTACCTAAAATTGTATTCTCCCTTTCTCTGTTAAAACCAGGTAGTCTTTTCTTACCAGTAAGTAATTGGTGCATCGTACCTTTTTTGATGGCTTTCTTTTTTGTGATTAATTTTTCTAGGTTTTCAATTAGAGTATCTGTGTCAGACAGCACAGTTGCAACGGCAGCTTGTTCCAATTTTGATTTTGGAAAAACGATTGGTAATTCAGTAATATCATTAGTATTAACATAAATCTGTGTCCCTGGTTTAGATAAGTTAACAATATACTTATGTGTTTTAGTACTGTTTATTTGAAAAAATAAAAAAAGTGGTTCAATTTCATCCTTAGCGGTAATACGCATTGTTCGTTGATTATAAATGTACTTTTCATTTTTATCTATATATAAAACCCGACCAATTATTGTACCGACTGCGGTCTTGTCATTTAAAATCATTGCTAAATCATTTTTACGTAGTACAAACTTTTTTAGCTCGTTAGAATATTTTCGGTCGATATAACTGCTTGTTTCTACAAATTTTCCAACCTCAGAGTAATTTCCAATTGAAATAACAAGTAGACCATTACTGCTATTAAAATAACTTTCTAAAGCGGTTCCGTTCTGATAACTACATAATTTCCCCAGTGGAGCCACCTCCCAGTCATGAGGAATTAGCCCCAACTCAGTCTGTTTGTATTCTTTTTTAATTGTGTCATTTACCATAAAAATCCCATTTTCTTAAGATGTGAATCAACCTTACTAGTAAGAGTCTCAATTTCACTAACGAGTTTTGGTAAAGGGGTAGCATAACGCTCGGCTAGTTCTTTAATTCTCTGGGTAAGGCGTTGGCTAATACTGTCCATCTCGCCCTTTATTCTTTGTTCAATTATCGCCATCCACTTATCATCCACCACAAGAACTTTTATTTCTGATTCAGAAAGTTTTTTGTATTTAGAGATTACATTAGCATCAAGTGCCTTTTCTGCTTCCTTTATTTTTCTTTTAATTTCAGCCCCTTGCTCTAGTAGTAAAATACACCTTTCCATAACTTTTAATTCTTCAACATCATCCTTACTACCCTTAATCTCTTTAATTCGGGATGAAATACTACCCTTATTTACCTTATCAAAACTCTCAAAACAACCCTCTTCGCCACTGTTCTCTTCAATTAGTTCTTCAACGGCTTGCCCATTACTATCTAACTTAGCTTGTAGTTCTTCTATTGCTTTCTTTTCATCAGAAAAATAGCGGTTAATTACCAAATATTTAGGTACGAGGTCACAATCTACTTCTCCCTTTTTGCCATCAACAAGCTCGAGCTCCGCTTTCCAGCCATCAACAGCTATCAAATACATGTCATCCTGCATTGTCTCGGACCAGTATTCCATCAAATGCTGGTAGATGTCATACTTATCAATCAAATTAGTCTTGCTGAATGTCTCTAGAATATCCTCAGACACTTTATTTATTATCTCCTTTGGTTTTGCTCCAATATCTAATTTCTTGAATAGGATTAAATTCTTTTCCTTCCAAGCATCAAACGTTGCTTCCATCGTCTTAGCATACTTGGTAAATTCTGGGTGCGAGAAAATAGTATTTTTTATTTCCTCCTGAGCAATCTTGATTGTTTTATATCCTTTTCTTTTGCTTTCGCCAAAAAGAGAAGTCTTAAGGGTAGGATAGACACTCCAATAATTCTGTAGGTCTTCTATATCTTGTGCAGGAATATCGCCTTTTAGATGAGCCTCAATATCCTGAAGATCTTCAGCCTCCTGACTATCTATGTAACGTGGAATGTTTAGGTTAAATTCATTCTTTTCAATCTCAGTAACACTTACCATTCTAGAAAACTTAGGAATTTCTAATTGTCTGTTAAAAACATCTACAATCTTGTGTAGGTCCTGGGTGCGTAAGCGGTTCTTATTACCATCTTTTATAAAGCCCTTACTGGCATCAATCATAAAAATACCTTTGCGATTTTCTGCATTTTCTTTATCTAGCACAATAATACAAGCAGGAATTCCTGTGCCGTAAAATAGGTTAGCTGGTAGGCCAATAATACCCTTGATATAACCACGGCGGATAATATTAGTCCTGATCTCAGCCTCAGCGTTACCACGGAATAATACGCCGTGAGGAAGAATACAAGCACCTTTACCTGTAGTTTTCATCGAGCGGATAATATGAAGTAGGAAAGCGTAATCACCATTCTTAGAAGGTGGCGTGCCAAAATCCTGAAATCTGCCAAAAGGATCATTTAGCGGGTCCACACCATTGCTCCAAGATTTGAATGAAAATGGAGGATTTGCGACCACATAACTGAAGGTCTTTAGTTGATTTCCATCTTTAAAAAGCGGATTAGAGAGTGTATTTTCTCTTTGAATTATTGAGGTGGGGTTATTATGAAGGATCATATTCATACGCGCCAAAGCGGCCGTAGCATTGTCCATCTCTTGTCCGTACAGTCTAACGTTCTTATTTGTCTCGTCGGCCACTTTTAGTAATAAAGAACCTGAACCGCAAGTAGGGTC
>CAZOJH010000067.1:0-3382 GCA_964580125.1 uncultured Candidatus Saccharibacteria bacterium
TCTTGTCCCCCACCAAAAATAATCGGTAAAATATTTACTCCAGATTTTACAAACAAAATTCCCACTCCCTTGGGGCCATAGATTTTCTGCGCGTCTAGAGTCAGTAAATCAGCTCCCAGCTCATTAATATTCAAATTACAATATAGACCAGCCTGACTAGCATCTGTGTGGAAAAGCGGATAATTTTCAAATATCAAATTCTTCAAGGTCTCACCTTGATAATTTTTTCGAGCATGACGAATTTCCTTAGCAATCTCCTTAATTGGTTGTATGGCCCCAATCTCATTATTGGCATAACCAATCGAAATTAAAACTGTATTTGATTTAATCATTTTTCGTAAATCCTTGGGATTAACAGTTCCTTTTTCATTTACTTTCAAAAAATCTACTTTTGCTCCCTGTCTCTCCAACTCCTTGAAACACTCGGTGATAGAGCTATGTTCAATATTTGAAGTGACAAAATGCATTGCGGAAATCTTCACTCCTTGCTTCTCCAGAGCTTTTACTACACCAAAGATAGCCAGATTGTTTGACTCAGTTCCGCTTCCAGTAAAAGTTATCTCATTCGGTCTTCTGAATAGGCAATCAGCAATAATCTTTCTTGCACTTTCTACGGCCTGCTTGGCTTTAACTCCCATTTTTGTGATAGAACCAGGGTTACCAAAATTCTCATTCCAGTATGGTTTCATCGCCAAAATCACCTCCTTTCGGACTGGCGTGGTGGCGGCGTTATCCAGATATATCATTTTCGGCATATTGGCATAATATATAAAAGACTGATGCTTTGCAAATCAGAACGGTTTATTGTATAATCTTTAACCATATGGATCTTGAAATATACATCTGGGGTGTGAGTGCCCTTGTCATAATTATCCTCTTTTCTTGGGTTATTTGGCTCCAAAACAAGCTCGGCAAGCTCCTCGTGGGTAAAAGTAAAAACCTAGATGACTCGTTTGCTGTCCTAACTAAGGAAATAACTGAGTTAAAAAAGTTTAAAAACTCAGCCGAAGAGACTTTTAAAAGCCATGATGCCCGCTTAAAGAAGACTATCACTGGGGTGGAAACCATTCGTTTCAACCCATTTAAAGGGGACGGTTCTGGCGGTAATCAAAGTTTTGCCACCGCTTTTCTTAACGAAGAAAAAAATGGAGTAATTATCTCCAGTATGTACGGACGAGAACGAATGAGTATATTTTCCAAACCGATAAAAAACCTCACCTCTGAATTCGAATTAACTGGTGAGGAGAAAGAGGCAATGAACAAAGCAAAGGAATCCATAAATAATTAACCATGAACGTTTTTCGTTTAAATTTGTTTATTAAAAAAGAATATGGTCAAAGAGAACGCACAAAAGAAAATAGAGCGTCCACCCGTGATTTGTATCATGGGGCATATTGACCATGGCAAGAGTACTCTCCTAGATTATATTAGAAAGACAAATATTGTAGATTCTGAAGCCGGTGGTATAACTCAGAAAATTTCTGCCTATGAAGTAATTCATAAAGGCAAAAAAATTACGTTTCTTGATACGCCTGGACATGAGAGCTTTGCTAAAATCCGCCAACGTGGAGCTAGTGTTGCTGATATTGCTATCCTTGTTGTCTCGGCTGAAGATGGTGTCAAGAAACAAACCATTGAGGCCTACCAATGCATTAAGGAAAGCCAGACCCCGATGATAGTGGCTATTAACAAGATTGATAAACCTGGAGCGGATATTGAAAAAACAAAAACAAATCTTGCCGAAAATGAAATATACCTGGAGGGTTATGGTGGCACGGTTCCTTTTGTACCCATTTCAGCTAAGACCGGTCAGGGAGTGGATGAACTACTGGATCTAATGCTTCTCGTGGCTGAGGTAGAAGAGCTCACGGGCGATACTGAAAAATGTGCCGAAGGTGTAGTAATAGAGGCCAATATGGACAAGCAGAAAGGGATTTCCGCTTCAATGATTATAACCGATGGATCCCTAAAAAGCGGGATGTTTGTGGCTTGTGGAAAAGCAATTGCCCCAACCAGAATTATGGAAAACTTTCTAGGGAAAAAGATTACGGAGGCGACTTTTTCCTCCCCTATCAGAATTATTGGCTTTGATATTTTACCAAAGGTGGGCAGTAAATTTTTTACCTTTACTGATAAAGACAGTGCTTTAAATTACGTTTCCTTATACCAAGAGCCTATTTTGAAAAAATGTTCATCGATTGATGAATCAACTCTGACTCCAGATGAACAACTTGCCTTAAATATAGGAACGATTGATGTGATTATAAAGGCTGATGTGGTGGGCTCAATAGAAGGTATAGAACACGAATTAGAAAAGATAAAGACGGACAGGATGAAGGTAAAGATAGTCCACCTCGGCGTGGGTGATATTACAGAAAATGACATTCACTTACTAGGTGGAAAGCCTGATTCTTTGGTCCTCGGTTTTAACGTCAAAGTAGACTCTAAGGCTAAAGCCACAGCGGAAAAGTTTGGAATCCAGGTTAAAACTTTTGACATTATTTACAAGCTTACCGAATGGCTGTTAGAAATGGCGGAAAACCGCACTCCCAAGGTCAACGTGGAAGAAATGTCCGGCCGGGCCAAGGTCCTAAAATTCTTCAGTTCGACAAAGGATAAAAATGTCATCGGGGCCAGAGTCGAGGAAGGTGAAATAAGAGTAGGTGACGAGATAAAATTAATGAGAAATGAAATAGAGGTTGGACGTGGTAAGATACGTGAGTTACAGCAGATGAAGGAGAAAGTGAGTGAGGTGAGGACTGGGGTGGAGTTTGGTTGTCAGTTACAATCAGCAATCACCCCTGCACCAGGAGACAAACTGGAAGCATTTAAAATTATACAAAAATGACAACCACATTTAAAGACGAAAAATTAAAAGATCAGATACACAAATGGGCGGCGGAATTCCTACAAAGAGAATCCAATGGCGCATCACTTATTACTGTAACTGACGTGAAAATTTCTAGAGAGGCCAAGGAGGCCACTGTCCTTTTTACTGTTTTGCCGGAAAGTAAGCAAGACGCGGCACTAGAATTTGCCAGGAGGCAGCTAGGCGAATTTAGAGACTATATGAACAAAAAGGTCAAAACCGGACGGATGCCTTTTTTCCATTTTGATATTGACCGGGGAGAAAAACATAGACAAAGAATTGACGAAATCATAATAAAAAATTAAGATAGACGGTATGGCGTGGTAGCCAAGTGGTAAGGCAAAGATCTGCAAAATCTTTATACGGCGGTCCGATTCCGCCCTACGCCTCAAATTATTGTTCTATAATTAATTATATGGTAAACTTATAATATTAAGAGTTTATATAAGTTTACCTAATCATGCCTAAAAAAAGAAAGTGGACAGAAAAAAATTTAAGAGAGGCTATTAACTC
>CAZOJH010000068.1:0-3147 GCA_964580125.1 uncultured Candidatus Saccharibacteria bacterium
TCATATAGGCGGGGCTTTACCCTGGTAGAACTTCTGGTGACTATTTCTATCTTTGTTATCTTGACCGGTGTTGTCCTCTTCAGTCAGTCCAAGTTTGATAGTACTATTTTACTTACTAATCTAGCCTATGATACGGCTCTGACCATTAGACAAGCTCAGACTTATGGTGTTAATGTTAAGGAATCTTTTAATCCATTTGTTGTCGGGGGCGGATCAGCCTTTAATTCTTATGGAGTTTATTTTGATAATTGTGCTCTTACTAATCCTGGTTGTGGAGAGACAAACAAATCCTTTATCTTGTTTACTGACCTAGGTAATTATATCTGGACTCTTTTTGCTGATGATCCGCTTGGTTGTAACCAGGCGGCGGGTTGTGTCAATAGGTACTCAATTAAAAGAGGTAACTATATTTCCAGGCTTTGTGTAAGCGACGTCAGTAATGAAGCTTGTCCAGACATAGAAGCAAATAAGGTAAATAGTCTTGGTGACCCGGCTATCGGACTAAGAGAACTATTTATTGAATTTAAAAGACCAAATCCTGAAGCTTTGATATATGCCAACCGTGACAGTAACCATGCGTTTGCTATTGCGACGATATTTTTGAGTAGTCCAGGTGGAGGTACGAGACAGGTGAGAGTTCAGAAAAATGGTTTAATTGAGGTCAGAGCTAATTAAAATGTTTTTTTTAAGATTAAAAAATAATAAGGGGCCTGCCCGAACCTGTCTCAGGGGCGGGTTCACGCTTGTGGAGATGATGGTGGCTATCGCCGTTTTTTCTATTGTTATGGTGACCGCCATGAGTGCTTTGCTAAACGTTATTGACGCCAATAATAAAGCTCGGGCAATTAAGACAGCGGTTAATAATGTCAACTTTGCGCTAGACAGTATTTCCAGGGATATGAGAGTTGGAACCGAGTATAGCTGTTCAGATGATGGCGGGGCTTCATTCGGTGGTGACTGTCCCAATGGAGGCGATGCAATTAGTTTTAAATCGAAAAAAGATGGAGAGCCATATCTTTTCTATAGATATGTACCGAGGGTCCCTGGTGTTTCCCCTGGCCGTTTAGAAAGTTGTAGTGACCCAGATTCAGGTACTTTTTGTGTTGCTGGATATTCTGCTATTACTTCGGCCGATGTGGACCTAACGAATGTCCGATTTTATGTTCAAAGGGTACAAGATCCTGTTCCTCTTTTAGGAATAACTCAGCCTTATGTAATAATCACTATAAGTGGTAAAGCGGGGTCTAAAGCAAAGATAGAGACCACTTTTGACTTGCAGACTAGTGTGGCACAAAGGAATAGAATTTCACCAGAATAAACAATATCATGATTAAATTAAGCTTAAAAAAAGGATTTACCCACACACTAACTTTTAAAAGGAAGTTGGTGTCCGGGTTTACTTTACTTGAAGCTCTGGTTGCTATCTCTATTCTTATGGTCGCCGTAGTGGCCCCTATTACTATTGCCCAAAAAGGTCTCTCCTCGGCCGTCTATTCTAAGAATCAGATGATCGCTTCATATTTAGCCCAAGACGCAATTGAGTACATAAAAAACAAGAGGGATTTGCTGACTATAAATAGTTTGACCTTTGACTGGGCTAATTTATCCGAGTTTAACTTTTGTAAGTTTCCTTTAAGCTGTCAAATAGATACTATACATGAAGGAGTTCTTCCTTTTGGAGCTGGTAATCCCCTAAGTAAAGACGTCGACAATTTCTATCAATATGAACATGATGATAACGGCACTACTAATTTTACCAGAGAGATAATGATAAACCTTAAAGATATTACTACTGATGGGGTAACAAGGTTTGATGAAGCCCTGGTCACAGTAACTGTCCGTTGGGGGGTAGATAGTGTTATTGTTAAGACTTTGATTTATAATTATTAATCCCAGTAGTAAAGAAATCAGAATTTCTTATTACAGGGCAAGGAGTGAAATGCTAAAAAAGATAAACAAAAAAATAAGACAACGGGGCGGGTTTGCGCTTCTTTTTTCTGTCTTGGTATCTAGTCTTCTTCTGACTATCGGTCTATCAATATTTAGCATTGCTTTAAAAGAGCTTTCTATTTCTACCGCCGCTAGGCAGTCCGTCCACGCTTTTTATGCTGCGGATAGTGGTGTTGATTGTGTCAGATATTGGGATAAAGTTTTTCAAAGAATACCGAATCACAATGATTTAACTGCTGTTAAAAGTAGAATAAGGTGTGGCAGCTTTGACGGCAATTCATATTTTAGTGATAAACTACCGATACCATCGCCCACTGATATAATTACAACCATAATTCCAGGTAGAATGGATGCCGACCTTGTTATAGTTGATAGCATAGGCAGTCCACAGGGCCCTAACTATCGTGTTGAGGTTTCTAAACAAAAAGATGGTTTAATAACGCAAACCATGATTACTTCAGACGGTTTTGATTCTGTAGGCAGTGACCGTGTCAACAGGAGAATTATTGTTAATTATTAGGGTAATGAATGAGCGCTATGAAAAACTGATAAAGGCAATAGAGCATCATCGGTATCTTTACCATGTTTTGGATAAACCGGAAATATCTGATGAGGCTTATGATTCTCTAATGCACGAACTACAGGAAATTGAGGAGAAAAATCCGAAGCTAATTTCCCCTTTAAGTCCGTCTCAACGGGTAGGAGGCAAGGCTCTGTCTGAATTTAAAAAAGTGAAGCATAAAGTCCGACAGTGGTCTTTTGATGATGTTTTTGACTTTAAAGAACTAAAAAAGTGGGATGAAAAAGTTCGGCGGATGGTTGGTAAAGAACCGGCCCTAAAGAACGAAAAAATAGAGTATTGTCTAGAATTAAAAATAGATGGTCTAAAGGTTATTTTGACCTATAAAGATGGTCAATTTGTTCAGGGTGCTACTCGTGGTGATGGTCAGGTGGGTGAGGATGTAACAGAAAACTTAAAAACCATAAAATCCATTCCTTTCTTTTTATCAGAAAAGGCCTGCCCGAACTTGCTTCAAGGGCGGGTTGATCTGATTGCCGTAGGGGAAGCCTGGATGAACAAGAAAGAGTTGGAGAAGATAAATGAAGAAAGAAAAAAAAACGGCGAACCGCTTTTTGCTAATACCAGGAATGCTGGTGCGGGTGCTATTAGACAGTTGGATCCCAAAAACACTGATA